>CBFGYQ010000130.1:0-6064 GCA_965652995.1 uncultured bacterium | reverse complement strand
GCATCTGCACTTGGTATTCCATATTTACGGATAGAATGTGTGATATCAAATACAACAGGATAACCCAATTGCGACATGTGATAGAAGCTACGTGGATCCACTACAAGATCATTATAACCCATTGTATAGCCACGCTCGGTAAGGATTATTTTATCATTGCCACTATCAACACATTTTCCGACAGGGTGCTTCATATTTTCTGGAGCTAGGAACTGCCCATGTTTGATGTTGATAACAACTCCGGTTTTTGCAGCAGCTACCAATAGTCCACTTTGCATGCAGAGATAAGCCGGTATTTGCAGTACATCACAGACTTCTGCCGCTGGCGCCGCTTGGTGTGGATAATGAATATCGGTGAGTATAGGAAAGCCAAACTGTTCTTTTATTTTCGCTAATATCTTCATTCCTTTATCTAAACCAGGTCCATCATAATATTTGAGGCTACTGCGATTGTCTTTGTTGAAAGAGGATTTGTAAATGATGGAAATGTTCAGTCGTTCACTCACTTCCTTCAACTTCTCTGCTGTCTTTATCATGATAGTTTCATCTTCTATCACACAAGGTCCTGAAATCAGAAATAATTCATCTGCACCACAGTTTATATTACCTACTTGTATTTTCTTTTGACTCATTTTATAATCTTTTGTACAAATCTATGATGTTATTCAAAGTTATTTTGTTCTTCCAGTCTGTACCAATTGCATGATTCCACATATGAGTGAGATTGTAGGCTACTTCAGCCATTGCAGTCAATTGCTCATCACTCCAATCCTTACTTAAATTTTGTGGTAATTCAATTTTGTTTTTTTGCAACATGATTCTAAATTCCCGTACACCTTCTTCATAATAATCTTCCAAATGCTGAAAAGCAACACAGTTGGCATAGCAATGTTTATAGTCTAATATCTTCGATAAACCATAAGAAATTGCATGACAAACACCTACTTCCGAATAAGTAAGACTTAACCCTCCCATCATAGATGCGACCATTAATTTGTCTTCATTTTCAATAGTTTGTCCTGCGGTTTCATCAAGGTACACTTCTCTACATAGCCTCAAAGATTGCTCTGCAAAAGCAAGACTATATGCATTATTCAAAATTCCTTGCTTCGACTCAATACAGTGAATGTAAGTATCCATTCCTGTATAAAACCACTTATCATGTGGCACTGTAGAGGTTAGTTCTGGGTCAAGGATAAGTTGATTAAAAACAGTCCACTCACATTTTAATCCCAGCTTTTTTTCAGGACCTGTTAGCACTGCTGTCATTGATACTTCGGCACCAGTACCGGATATTGTAGGTACTCCGAGATGGTACACACCGGGATTCTGAATTAAGTTTAGACCTTGATACAAAGTAGAAGAACCCTCATTTGTAAACATCAGCGATAGTGCTTTAGCAATATCCATGATACTGCCACCGCCAATACCTACCACACCTGACGGTAGTCCTTTCACTTGTTTTATTTCGTTACGCAATACATCTATCTGCTCTGTCGTAGGCTCGTGTTTATCTACATCTATAAAACGCAACACATCATCTTCTTTCAATGGTATTCGTTTCGACAAATCTTTATCCTTGAAAAAAGCATCCACTAAAAAAACGATGTAAGCATTATTTTCTCGTCTTACAGGCTCCAGTATTTCATCCATCATCACAAAGCTTCCTCTCCCGAAAACTGTCTTTTCAATTCCTTTAAAATTTTTGAACATATAGGGGTTTGTTCTTTTATTGTCCAAGCTGTATCTGGTCTATTAAACTTTTACGGCGTTGGCACCATTCATCGTTAGTTACTTCTATTTTACTTTTTACAAATTATACAACTTCTTGTTGCATCGCATTTTTCACACAAGTATCTATCTTACTTCCTAAAGTTCTTAATTCATCTTCAGTCCATGTACATCTGATACCAAATGAGATCAATCTTCCTATCACCTCTTGTGATTTTGGTAGTTGTAACGTTTTATAATCTTGCGAAGAACCCGTGAGTTGTACACTCAGCTTTGCTGCTGTTTGCATATTCTTGAAATGATCCCATTGATTAATGAAGTGATACATATTCGTGTACCAATAATTAAACCCCGCTACATTCTCTTTATTAAATTCATCAACTGTACGTTTCGCTGTTTTCTGATCTGGTAACATGATGTTCAAAAACGTTGCAGAATCACCATCTGGATCAGCAAGTTTCGCAAACGAAATGTTCTCGTTCTTAGAAAGCAAATCAGTAAGCAACTTTTTATACTTTCTGTTCACTTCACGAATGTGTGGTACTTTTCTTGTCTGTGCTAATCCTACAGCAGCATTCAACTCGCCTATTCTATAATTGAATCCCAAAACCGGATGTTGCTCCATTCCTCGATTATTCCCTTGATGATTATGACCATGATCTGAATAACAGTCTGCGATCTTATAAACTGCTTCGTTGTTCGTTACCAAAACACCTCCTTCACCTGCTGTAGCGATCTTGAAAAAATCAAATGAATAACTACCTGCCTTCCCAAACAAACCTGTTGAAATCCCTTTGTAACTCGCACTCATAGCTTGTCCTGCATCTTCCACCAATATCAAATTGCTTTTATTAACAACCTCCATAATGGCATCCATATCCGCCATAGCACCGCACATGTGAACAAGACATACAGCTTTTGTTTTGGGAGTAATTGCACTTCTTATTCCTTCTGCACTCAAACAAAGTGTTTCATCAACCTCTGCAAATATGGGTATCGCACCTATAAATAATACAGCTTCTATCGTTGCTATAAATGTAAATGGCGGTACAATCACTTCATCACCTGCACCTATACCTGACGCTGCCAAAGCGGTAGCAATAGCAGTTGTACCACTACTCATGGCATGAGCATACTTTGCTCCTGTTAGTTTCTTTACTTCTTCTTCAAATTCTTTTGCTTTCCAATGTCCATTGCGCTGAGCATCATGTCCATAACGAAAAAGAATTCCTGTATCGAGTACATCATTTACCTCTTTACGTTCTTCATTGCCAAATAATTCTGTTCCAGGCATTTTTGTTTTTTATTGTGGTAAAAATAAACCTTAGAAGTGATTTATA
Source organism: uncultured bacterium (assembly GCA_965652995.1). Lineage (GTDB taxonomy): Bacteria > Bacteroidota > Bacteroidia > Chitinophagales > Chitinophagaceae > JAFIGV01. Next base: position 2,993 of record CBFGYQ010000130.1, on the reverse strand, counting down.
AGTCTATTGATGTTATGTACTTTAAAATACGATCTGCTGCCCCCGTTTGGCTACTCATAAATCGTAAAATATCCTCTTTAAGTTTTTTTCTGTAATTAGTATCATCAATAATTTTCAACAACTTTCCTTTAAATTCAAATTCACTTTTTACAGGAAAAACAAAGCATTTTTCAGTCATCATTCTCGCTTCTGCAAATTTCTCATAGTTCGTACCAATGAATACCGGCAATCCAAAAGCCGCAGGTTCTAATATGTTATGAATGCCTCCTTTGGTAAAGCCTCCTCCAACAAAAGCAATCGCTCCGTAGCGATACAAACTGGATAACATACCAATATTATCTATCACTAACACTTTCCTTTCACTCACATTATTAGCTAATTCTGAATACATCACAACTTCTTCACCAAACAAGTCGCGTATCTGTTGCAAATGCGATTTATCTATTTCATGTGGAGCTACTATTATCTTCCAATTTTTAGGTAAATATTCCAAACAGGATTTTAGAATTAATTCATCTTGTGGCCATGTACTACCTGCAATTATTATCTCATTGTTCTCAATCCATGATTCGATTTCAGGAAAACCCTTGCTCTGCGCCGCTATTTCCATAACCCTATCATACCGTGTATCTCCTCCTACAACCACATTCTCTATTATACTAATTGAACTTAATAATTCTCGAGATCGTTCTTCCTGAACAAATATTGCTTGATAATAAGAAAGCATTTTTCGGAACATGCTACCATACCAATTAAAAAATGGTTGATTCTCACGAAACGTAGCAGAGATCAGAAGTGTCGGAATATTACGATCATTCAATGTTTTCAGATAGTAATACCAAAATTCATACTTGACAAATAGTACTACAGATGGATGAATCAATTCAACAAATTTCTCTGCATTTTTTTTCCCATCTAAAGGCAAATAAAAAACATGATCTGCATAATCATAGTTTTTCCGCAATTCATAACCGGAAGGTGAAAAAAAAGTCAATACAATTTTGAGTTCCGGCTTTTGATTTTTTAATCTTTCAATGATGGGTCTTGCTTGTTCAAACTCCCCAACTGATGCACAATGAATCCAGATTTTTTTTCCGGTATATTTCAATTCGTGTTCAATCTTTTCAAAAATATTCTTTCTCCCAATAAGCCATCGTTGTGCCTTATTGCCTTCTTTGGCTGACAAACGAATACCTATTTTGTAAACTTTCAGAAACAGATTATAAAAAAACAAACTCAATGGGAGCAATTATTTATTTTCTAATTGATTTTTACTAAGTAATAGCAAGGCGTAAAAATAGAATTATTGGGAATAATTGCCTCGTTATTTCGGCTGAAAGTATCGTAAAATCAATACATTCATTTCTTTAACAATTTTCTAACAGAAGACGGAACTTTGTTTGGTTTATAGTAAGTATCTGCGAAAAAACTTCAAAGACTTGATAAAAATTAATCACCTTATAAATTGATCACGAAAATGAAAAAATTATTTCAATGGATGGTAGGAGTGACACTGAGTGTTTTGTTGGTTGCATTTTCTGTTAAGACCGCAACTGCACAACCAAGTGGCAATGTTTCTTACCAAACATTCTACGACGAACTTTCTCCTTATGGAGATTGGATCTATGACAATGACTACGGCTATGTGTGGTCGCCACAAGTTGGCAACGATTTCCGTCCTTACTACACCAATGGTCGTTGGGCAATGACAGACTATGGTAATACCTGGGTTTCGGGTTATGACTGGGGCTGGGCTCCTTTCCACTACGGCCGCTGGACTCACAACCCTTTCTATGGATGGGTTTGGATACCCGGCAACACTTGGGGTCCGGCTTGGGTGAGTTGGAGATCAGGAGGTGGTAACTACGGTTGGGCACCAATGGGTCCAGGTATCAGCATCAATATTTCTTTTGGCAATAATTATTATACCCCTTACGATTGGTGGACATTCGTTCCTTGTGGCAATATCTATAGTGGCTACTATGGCAATTATTGGAGAGGTTCAGGTTGGAACAATACGTATATAAACAATACTACTATTATCAACAACACCTACAACAACACTTACGTATATGGCCCTCGCAGAAACGAAATAGAACGTGTAACAGGTGGTCGTGTAAATGTGTATAATCTTAGAGAAGGACGTAGTGCAGGAAGAAATTCCATCAGAGGAAATAATGTAAATATCTATCGTCCTAATGTACGCGAAGGTTCTAGAAATAAAACTGAAGCTCCACGCAATTTTGTGAAAGCAGATGAAAGAAGAAGCATTCGTACTGCAGCACCAGCCCTTACGGGACGCGATGCTAGAGAACGCAATCAACGTGAATTAAAAGCAAATCCTGTAAGAACTGCAAGTGCAAATGATAGAACCGTGAATACGCGCAATATTGATAGAGCAAATACCAATACAGAAAGGGTAAATAGAGAAAACCGTGTACGTAGTGAAAATGTAGATAGAGTGCGTGAACAAAAAGTACAAGAACGTGCTGTACGCAACAATCAAGCTCAGGATATGCGTAACTCAAGAATGGAGCAACAACGCACAGAACGTACACAGCGTGAAGCCCAAGTGCGTGAACAACGTGCACAACAAGAGCGTGTACAGCGCGATCAACAAAGAGTACGAGAGTCTCAAGTACGTGAGCAAAGAGTACAACAACAACGTGCAGCCCGTGAACAACGTACACAACAAGAACGTGTACAGCGCGATCAACAAAGAGTAAGAGAGTCTCAAGTACGTGAACAGAGAGTACAACAACAACGTGCAGCCCGCGAGCAACAATCGCAAATGCGTGAGCAAAGAATTCAACAGCACCGTCAACAACAAGCTCCGCAAAGAGAATGGAGACGCCCTGAGCCACAACGCCAGCAAATGCAACAACGCTCGCAGCCGACTCCCCGTATGGAACGCTCCGCTCCAGTGCAAAGACAATCTGCACCTGCACAACGTGGTGGTGGCGGATTTGATAGAGGAAACAGAGGCAGTCGCC
>CBFGYQ010000129.1:0-6092 GCA_965652995.1 uncultured bacterium | reverse complement strand
GCCACTCGATCTTAAACTTTAAAACATTTTCTGCTTGTATGTTTTTATCTGTTGTGGTAATATCTACTAACCCTTTTGAGTTTCGCACATGAGATAGTGCTGTTTCCACCACACGACTTCGAACACTATCAGGAACTATTTCCATGAAAGAGGAATTGTATAACCTCACATTTTTCACCGTATCCATTTCCGCTTCAAGCCTATCTTTATTTTTTGATGGCATTGCTGTTGATAAATAAGGACTGAGGTAGCTTGCCACATTTTGCTCTAAACGTTTATTGTATTTTTTATTACTGTCTATCTCATAGTTTAGTTGGCTGATGTTCATCATCTGGTAAGCACCTTTAAAAAGATCTTCGTTGGTTCTTGTCAACTTAAATCCTGACAAATCAAATGCCTTGTCCCAGCGCTTAAAATGCATGCGAACCTGTGTTCTGTTTTTTGCATTCCCATTGTCACCCCCCTCTTCGTATCTCCAGCCGTCTTGCAAACGAAAGATCAATGCTTGTTTTGCAGGAATCATTTTACCGCTTTTTGCAATTACGAGGTTTTGATTACCGTATCCTTTTGTATGATCGTAAACCATCACATCACGAATTGAATAGCCGTCTCTATCTTTCTCACCTACCCTTATCGAAAAACCATCAATGTCATTATTAAATAATCCGGGGCGAATATTTAAAGTAGGTTTTGAATTTCGCAGATCGTATAATAACGATAAAGCTTTAAGATTCGCAACGGGTATCACATTGTTACTAAAGAAAAAAGCAGCTACACCCATAACGGAGATCACCACCAACAAAGGGCGCATAAAACGCAGCAATGAAATACCCGCAGACTTGATCGCTATTAATTCGAAATGCTCACCCATGCTGCCAAACGTCATGATGGAAGCAAGCAAAATTCCTAGTGGCAAAGCCATCGGCACCATGGTAGAAGACATATAAAACAACAGTTGCAATATCATCCATGAACCCAATCCTTTCCCGATCAATTCATCCATATACAGCCAAAAAAATTGCATCACCAACACAAATAGCGACACAAAAAATGTGACTATAAATGGCCCAATGAAGTTGCGTACAATAAGTTTGTCAAGATGCTTGAACAAGGCAAAAAACTTTGCGCAAACCTACAAATAAAAATAGCTGCTATACCTACTGCAACATTTGCTTAACCTTTTAGAACAAATATTAATTTTATTGTTCAAAAAATTAGATTTATGAAGCACCAACTCTCAGCAAATGAACAGGCAGAACTTTTCAAAATATTAAAATCTCGTTTTGAGAAAAATATGAACCGACACAAAGGCATCAAGTGGGAAGATGTGCAAAAGAGGTTGGAAAAGAATGCTAAGAAACTGAATTCATTGGATAAAATGGAAGCTACCGGAGGCGAACCGGATGTAGTAGGTATCGATAAAAAAACTAGTGAATACATTTTTTTTGATTGTGCTGCCGAAAGCCCCAAAGGAAGAAGAAGTGTTTGCTACGACCACGAGGCACTAGAAAAAAGAAAAGAACATAAACCCAAAGACAGTGCAATGAATATGGCTGAAGAAATGGGTATTAATATTCTGAACGAAGAAGAATACAGAATGCTTCAAACACTCAGCGAATTTGACCTTAAAACATCTAGTTGGATTCTAACAACTTCAGAAGTTCGAAAGTTAGGCGGTGCTTTGTTTTGTGATCGTCGTTACAACACAGTTTTTGTTTACCATAATGGAGCCGAGAGTTATTATGCAGCAAGAGGATTTCGTGGCTCGTTGAAAGTATAGCATAAGCTCTCCTACTTTTCTCCTGCATCTTCCAAAAATTCAGGCGTTTCCAAATCTTTCTTTTTGCCCATCCATAAAAGTAAAGCAGGTTGTAAAGTAAGATTCGCAATCATGGCTAGTAACAGCGTAAGTGATGTGAGGTAGCCTAAACTCTTTGTCCCATCAAAATTGGATAAGATAAACACGCCAAAACCAACAATAAGAATAATAGATGTGTAGATGATACTCAAACCGGTTTCATTAATAGTTCTGCGCACCGTTCCGGCAATGGTTTTTTCATTTTTCAGTTCTTGTTTATAACTCACTAAGAAACGAATAGTAACATCTATGGTAATACCCAAAGCCACGCTGAACACCAAAACAGTCGAAGGTTTTATCGGCACACCTGCCCAACCCATAATGCCCGCTGTGATAAGCAGAGGAACAACATTCGTAACTAAGGCTATCAACAATACTCTCCACGAACGGAATAGGAAGATCATACACCCAAAGATCATCACGAAAGCAAGAATAAGACTATCGCGCAAGCTATTAATAATAAACTTACTCCCTTCTAGAAAAACAATGCTGGTACCGGTAAACGTAACCGTGTATTTACTACTATCAAATATTTCCAATGTCTTAGATCTGATGCTATCTAAAAGCTGCGGCAACCTTACACTACCAACATCCACCATACCTATGCTGATACGCGTTTTCTGCCGCGTACTATCCATAAAGGTGTTGATAAGGCTATTGAATGCTTGGCTCTTTTTATCATCTCCACTGCCTTGGCCACGCAAATAAGGTTGTATAAACGCTCCATCAAATATATTGGGTACGCCATAACTTGTGCTGTCGCCATCATAATATGCTTGTCTGGCAAACTTTACTCCTTCTACAATAGATAGAGGATGCCCTATTTCTTTGTACTGTTTTAAATGTTTTGTGAGCTCGTCTATTTTTTCCAATACAGGTAATTGTGTAACACCATTTTTTCTACGGGTATCTACAACTACTTCCAACGGCATTACGCCTTTAAAGTTCTCTTCAAAAAATTTTAAATCTTGGTAAACTGTTCCATTTTTCGGTAGATCATCTACAATATGCCCTACACTATTTAAGCGCACCATTCCTATAACCGCAACTACACACGCAATGATCGTTGCCATGTATATCCATCGGCGATGATTGAAAACCCAGGTAGTAAGCATGTTCAACAAACTCATTATCCATTTACTTTCAAGATAATTGGTATGCCTTCCTTTCGGTGCCGGCAACAAACTAAATAATGCAGGAATGAAGACTAAGGAAATCACAAATATTGCCATGATATTAATAAATGCAACCGCTCCAAATTCTCTCAACAATGTACTCTTCGTGAAATAAAACACACCAAAACCAATGGCGGCAGTGAGGTTGGTAAATAAAGTGACGATTCCCATCTTATCCACCATATTCAAAAGAGCCAATCGCTTATCTCCATGACTACTGTATTCCGAATGATATTTATTAAGCAAATACACACAGTTGGGAATACCGATCACCACTATCAATGGTGGAATAAGTGCTGTAAGTAACGTGATCTTATACCCCAACAAGTAGATCGTAGCTTGCGACCAAACAACTCCTGCTGCAACTACCAGCATTGAAGCTAACACAGACATAAACGAGCGGAAAAACAACGTCAAAATCAACGCTGTTAGTGCAAACGAAAGAATAATGAACATCTTCATTTCCCTCTGTACATTGGTCGCCATCATGGTGCGTATAAATGGCAAACCGGAGTAATGCACCTGTGTATTATTTTTTTTGCCAAACTCGTCGCACATACGTGCTATCTCATCTACGACACCTACGCGTGCCGGCGAGTTGATGACTTTTTTATTCATTCGCAACCCCATGAGGTAGGCATTGGTTTCAGGGTTGTAAAGCAATCCGTTATAGAACGGTAAATTTCCGAACGTGGTTTTTACTGTTTCTGCATCAGGTACAGTTCCATCGGGTACCAACTTCACCACCTTTAGTTTATCGGTAGCAGTATCTTTTTCAAGATTGATGGCTGTAGGAATACTTAGAATATTTTCTACACCTTTTACTTTTTCTAAGTTCTTGGCAAGTGCAGCATAATCATTGAAGAATGCAGGTTCAAAAAATTTATCGGTCTTTACACCAATAACCAGCATATTACCATCTTCTCCAAATTGTTTGCGAAAAGCCTGATAGGCAATGTATTCAGGATTATCATCCGGCACGGCACTGCTGAATTCATAGGTCAACTGTACTTTGGTAGCATAGTAGCCGAATAGAATAGTAATTGCGGCAAGTATAATGAGTAATAAAATTCTGAACCGAATGATGAACGCTGCAATGCTATGCCACATAAAAATTGGAAAATGATTTTAATATACAGTTACAAAACGGCAGCAAATGTACAGAAAGCAGATTTGATGAAAATTTCACAACTGCATCTAAAATATCATTCCAAGACGGATTCCAAATCCGATTTATCAAAAGTTCGAGATGCGCTACGCTAACATCCCGAACAGCTAACTATCTATCAATTTTTCTATTGGTAAGTTGCCATGCCATTCTTCACTGAAAAGTTCATTTTATGAGTAAACCTTGCAATTACTGGTTTATTATTAATGAGAGCAGGTGAAAATTCCATTTGCTTATAAGATACTTTATTGATTTTAGCGACTAAATCCGTTCTGGTTTTCTGATCTACTTTATTCCAACTTTTGTAATAAGTCGGCTGATATTCTAAAAGTGTTATTTGAAAATAATGAGGTTGACTAAACACCACTTGACCTTTTTCGTCAGTTACATATTCCATTGTTATTGTATAGTTTTCATCAGGAAGCTTTTCGAATTCATCTTTTAACTTTTGAAATACAAACAGCCCTACGCTACCATCATTTGTACTTAGTCTTGATGCTTCACCTACTTTATTATGTATCTTTTGTCCATTCATTTTATAAGGATATGGAGGAATCTCTTTGGTAGTGATGTGCAATTTCCCAGTTACAGGGTCTTCAATCTCTATAGTGTCATATTGATCAGTTTTCATTTCAAACTCATTCGATCCGATATGATAAGTCACTTTAAGTCCATTGTTGTCTTCAACTCTAGTTATTTGTTCCTGTGAATGAATTCTTTCCGTGCAACACACCATAAAAACCACCAGCATCGGTGCCATCACAGCATATTTCAACAACTGAATTCTTGAAGATTCTTTTTTTGTAAGCATGGCTATTCTATTTTTTAAGGGTGAGAAATTGAAGGAATGTGTTATCAGAGAATGTGATTTTAAAAGGTTTTGTTCTAAGAGAAAACTACCATAAACTTTAGCTTGTTTTTTGGAAGGAGCATCAGCCTCATATTCATGTACTATCATCAGCCTCTTGTAATAGATATGAACTAACGGATGAAACCAAAAAACTATTCTAGCAGTCGTCATCATCAATTTGTCTGCTAAATGATATTGTTTGCTGTGTTGTAATTCATGTGCTACCACCATTGAAAGTTCCTCGTTTTTATAATGGTCTTTATTTGTTATAAATAATTTTCTTCCTAAAGAGAATGGGCTATGAGACTTTCCTGTTTCAATAAGCATGTAGCCATTGCAAATTGTTTTCTTGCCTATTTTGTACAACCTTACTATGGCAACTAGCTCCTTAATAACAAGCAGCAATAAAATTGCAGCTCCCATAAAATAAACTGCCCAAAGAATGGTTTCTATGTCAATATTATTTGCAGACTCCATTGATTTTGCTGTAGTCGCAGTTACTACTTCAGTTTTGATCTGTCCCACGTTGTAGCCTACATGAATGGGAGCAAGCTAATCGAACGTTGCTTCTTCAAAAGAAAATAAGGGCAAAAGCAACCCAATCAATAGAGTTGCTATAAGGTACAATCGGTTGGCTCGGTGAAAAGTTTCTTTCTTCAAGAACAAATCAAAAAAAAGTAATGAGCAAATCCAAACAAGTGTTGCATTGAGCAGATACAATATCATGGTTGTTTATTTTTCGTTGTTCAATGATTTTATAAGACTGTTTAGTTCCGCCAAATCCATATTTTCTTTCTTCACTAGAAAGCTAACAAGCTGACCCGCTGAGCCTGAAAAATAGCTGTCAAGCACATTCTTCACACTTGCCGATGCATAATCTTCTTTACTGATTAGGGGGAAATACTCATGTGTTTTGCCATAGGCTTTATGATCTACAAATCCTTTCTTTTCTAAAATGCGAACAACTGAAGAAATAGTACTGTGTGGAATATCATCCTTTCCTAAACGTTCGATGATGTCTCGCACTAAGCACTTGTCTAG
>CBFGYQ010000128.1:0-6145 GCA_965652995.1 uncultured bacterium | reverse complement strand
TGCAACTGGTAATACCAAGACTGCGTACTACTTGGATAGCTACCAAAGTAGAACTTATTCCACCTAAACAAGAAGAACTAAAAGCACCCGAAAAAGGGAAAAAAGTAACACAGGCAGAACTTTACACCGACCTAAACAAGAGTGTAAGCAAGTGGGGCAAGTGGGGACAAAGAAGTGTTTGGTGGAGTTTATTGTAGTCAGTCTTCATCGCTTAAAAAACTTTCACATCTACAAATAGTTCGTATTGCGCAATTATTCTACATTTGCGAAAATTTAGAGAATATTATGCGCCATTCTTGGTGGAAAATATTGTGCATCGCGTTGTTGGCTTACTCTATTATTGGCGGTTTATTACTTCCTGTACCTGCCAGATTCATTTTAAACGAAACCGTTCGTAACTTATATTTTCATGTACCGATGTGGTTTACAATGATCTTATTATTTACCGTTTCATTTTACTACGCTATAAAGTATTTACGTACCGGTAATCTTCAGGATGATCTACGTTCTGTTTCATTCATTAAGGTCGGCGTTCTATTCAGTATTCTAGGAATGGTCACCGGTATGGAATGGGCGAAATATACATGGGGAACACCTTGGAGCAACGATCCTAAACAATTGGCAACTGCGGTTTGTATGCTTATGTACTTCGCTTATTTGATTCTCCGCGGTGGTATGAAGGATGAAGAAAAACGCGCAAAGATTTCGGCTGTTTACAATATATTTTCTTTCGCTTTGATGATACCCTTGCTCTTCATACTTCCAAGGATGGTGGATTCCCTGCATCCCGGCAATGGTGGCAACCCCGGTTTTAATGCCTATGATTTAGACAAAAGCATGAGATTGGTTTTTTATCCCGCTGTCATTGGTTGGTTTCTCTTAGGTGTTTGGGTCTCATCCCTTAGAGCACGTATTTATTTTATTGAACAAAAACTTGAAGATGAGTATACAGCGTAATATTCAAAAAAAATTACCACTATTTTTTACGATAATTTTTTTGCTTTTTTCCAATTTGATAAAGGCGCAAGAAAGCCAACCGGAGATGGCAGATGCAATGCGTAGCAACGGTAAAATATACGTTGTGGTTTTAGTATTAGCCACTATCTTTGCTGGATTAATCATCTATCTTCTACGTTTGGATAGGAAGATAACAAGCCTCGAAAAAAAGAAGTAACTCTTAAAACAATAATCAATTTCCTTTCAAAAATTAATCTTTTGATTTTATGGTAGAAACGAACACTGCCACCATGGTATCGCCTCAGCAACATTACAGTTTCTTTCAGGGCGTAGAGCGCAATTTTGACAAGGCTTCTGCTTACACAAGGTTTGAGCCGGGTATTCTTGAGCAGATCAAGGCTTGCAACTCTGTTTATAGGATGAAGTTTCCGGTACGTATTGGCGATAAGATCGAGGTAATTGAAGCTTACCGTGTACAACACTCTCATCACAAACTTCCTTGTAAAGGTGGTATTCGCTACAGCATGGATGTGAATCAGGATGAGGTGATGGCTCTTGCAGCATTAATGACTTACAAATGTGCTATCGTAAATGTACCGTTCGGTGGTGGTAAAGGTGGTATTCGTATCAACCCTAAGAACTACTCTACTTATGAATTGGAAAAAATCACTCGTCGCTATACATCCGAATTGGTAAAGAAAAACTTTATCGGCGCCGGTATAGATGTTCCTGCTCCCGACTATGGTACAGGTGCTCGCGAAATGAGTTGGATTGCAGATACTTATGCTTCTTTAAATCCCGGAGATATCAACTCTCTAGGTTGTGTAACCGGTAAGCCTGTAAGTCAAGGAGGCGTTCGTGGCCGTACCGAAGCTACCGGTTTAGGTGTGTTTTATGGCATCCGTGAATTGTGCAACATACCTGAAGATATGAACCGTTTAGGGCTTTCTACAGGTATTGCCGGTAAGCGCGTAATTGTTCAAGGTTTGGGAAACGTGGGCTATCACGCTGCTAAATTCTTCTACGAAGCAGGTGCTATCATTGTAGGTCTTGCAGAGTATGAAGGTGGTTTGTATAATAAAGATGGCTTGGCTTTAGAAGAAATTGTTGCTCATCGTAAAGCAACAGGTTCTTTATTGAACTTCCCGGGTGCTACTAACATTACCAATAGCGCAGAAACAATGGAAATGGAATGTGATATCCTTATCCCTGCTGCATTGGAAAATGTAATTAACGAAACCAATGCTGCCCGCATCAAAGCTAAAATAATTGGTGAAGGTGCTAATGGACCTTTGACTCCTGAAGCAGATGAAATTTTGAACGCTAAAGGTGTGATTGTTGTTCCGGATATGTACCTAAACGCAGGTGGTGTTACCGTATCTTATTTCGAATGGTTGAAAAACCTTAGCCACGTTCGTTTTGGCCGTATGGACAAGCGTTTTGAAGAAAACCAAAATGCCTCTATCATCAAAACTGTAGAAGGTCTTACTGGAAAAACAGTTACCGATTTGGAGCGCAAGCAATTGATGCATGGTCCTGATGAGGTTGATCTAGTTTACTCGGGTTTAGAAGATACAATGATCGGTTCTTACCATGAAATTCGTGACAGTCTTAACAGCCTTGGCATCCATGATATGCGTACTGCAGCTTTCGTTGTTTCTATCAACAAAGTAGGTGTAGCTTACGAAGAGTTGGGCATTTTCCCATAGTGGGTTATATATTTTATTAATAAAGCCGTCTCTTAAGACGGCTTTATTATTGGGTTGAATTATTCCTTATAAATTTTTTCAGTTGCTAACCCTTTGTTCGTTCTTATCCTTGCTATGTATATCCCTCTCGGAAGATGTTGAACATTTACAGCATTTTTGTTTTCTACTCTAGCTAGCTTCTTACCTTCTAAACTGTATAGTTCAATTGATTCAATTCTAATTTCAGGGTTTGCATTGAAATAAAGCCAGTTATCAGTGGGATTAGGATATACATTTATCTTCTGTTCTAGTACAGCAACGGATTTTAAGCCTGTTATTTTTGCCGCTGGTATAAAAAAGGTATCGACATATATAGGTAGCGGTGGGTTACAATAAATTCCTGCACTGGTGTCATTTCTTCCACTGTCAATAATCGTTGTGATTCTTACAGAAAATGGATATACAGCATTAGTAAGGTCTATTGATGTGTCATACCTAAATAATGTCAATGAACTACTTAAACATTTAAAATATACTTTGATGTCTTGTGTATCAGCTAAACCTGTCAAATTAGTTACAGGTATAGCAGTAATAACTTGATGTGCATTAAACCCAGTCAATCTGATTTTATAAGGTATGCTATCAATATCTACTTTGGTCAAAACTGTGTCTATTGATTGCGCTATGGATATATTGAACGAAAAAATTAACAGAGAAAAAATAATTGCCGCCCTTTTCATAAGTTACATAAAAATTATTTCAATACTAAAGGTAGCAATAAAAAAAGCGAGCATCCTAAGACACTCGCATTCATTATAAAATCTATATCGCCTACTTCGCTTTCGCAGATTCTTCTTTTTTGGAAGAAGGATCATTACGATCTATGGTAAAGATGATCTTTTGTTCTTTTTCATCATAATTTGCCATCACTCTATCACCTTCTTTTATCTTCTGCGCAAGAATCTCTTCCGCTAATGGATCTTCTAAATATTTCTGAATCGCTCTATGCAAAGGACGCGCACCAAACTGTTGGTCGTAACCTTTCTCTGCAATGAATTTCTTAGCATCGTCAGACAGTTGTAAATTAAAGCCTAATGTATTCAACCGTTTCAACACATCTTTCATAATAATGTCGATGATAAGATTGATATGGCTTTGCTCTAAAGCATTGAAAATGATAACATCGTCAATACGGTTTAGAAATTCAGGTGAGAAGGTACGCTTCAACGCTTTTTCAATAATGCCTTTTGATACGTCTTCTGAAGACTGTGTAGTAGCAGAAGTAGCAAAACCTACACCGGTACCAAAGTCTTTCAACTGACGCACACCGATGTTTGATGTCATGATGATAAGCGTATTCTTGAAATCCACTTTTCTACCTAGGCCATCTGTCAACTGACCATCATCCAACACTTGCAAAAGAATATTGAAAATATCAGGATGTGCTTTTTCTATTTCATCCAAAAGAACAACGGAGTATGGTTTGCGACGCACTTTTTCTGTAAGCTGACCGCCTTCTTCATAACCCACATATCCGGGAGGCGCACCAATCAAGCGGCTCAAAGAAAATTTCTCCATGTATTCACTCATGTCTACACGTATCAGCGCATCTTCACTATCGAACATATAACGAGCCAACGCACGAGCCAATTCCGTTTTACCAACACCGGTAGGTCCGAGGAAGATGAAGGAGCCGATCGGTTTTTTAGGGTCTTTCAAACCAACTCGATTACGCTGAATAGCTTTCACTACACGACTTATTGCTTCGTCTTGCCCTACCACAGCACCTTTCAGGTCAGCACCCATACGGCGTAGTTTTTGGCTTTCAGCTTCTACCATACGCATTACAGGAATGCCCGTCATCATGCTTACCACTTCCGCGATGTCTTCTTCGTGAATAGGATAACGTTTGTTCTTCGCTTCTTCTTCCCATTCGTTTTTCGCCTTTTCCAGTTCTTCGCCTAGACGTTTTTCTTTATCACGTAGTGCAGCAGCTTCTTCAAAACGCTGGCTTTTTACTACTTTGTTTTTTTCCAGTTTAATATCCTCAATTTTCTTTTCAAGGTCGAGAATGTTTTGAGGAACATTGATATTTTTCAAGTGAACGCGCGCGCCTACTTCATCCATTACGTCGATAGCTTTGTCGGGGAGTAAGCGATCTGTCATGTAACGGTCGCTGAGTTTTACACAAGCATCTACCGCTTCTTGGTCGTAAGCTACATTATGAAATTCTTCGTATTTAGGACGAATGTTGTTGAGGATGGTAATAGTTTCTTCCACACTCGGCGGCTCTACCAATACTTTTTGAAAACGACGGTCAAGCGCACCATCTTTCTCTATGTACATGCGGTATTCATCCAAAGTAGAAGCTCCAATACATTGCAGATCGCCACGAGCCAATGCAGGCTTGAAGATATTAGAAGCATCCAACGAACCGGACGCGCCACCTGCACCAACAATAGTATGTATTTCATCAATAAACAAAATCACATCACGATTCTTTTCTAGTTCATTCATGATGGCTTTCATCCTTTCTTCAAACTGACCTCGATATTTTGTACCGGCTACCAATGCAGCAAGATCAAGGCTTATGACACGTTTATCAAAAAGCACACGAGATACTTTTCTTTGAATGATGCGCAATGCCAAACCTTCTACTATAGCGGTTTTACCAACGCCCGGCTCACCGATAAGAATCGGATTGTTCTTTTTACGACGAGAAAGAATTTGCGATACACGTTCTATTTCTTCCTCACGACCTACGATCGGATCCAGATTTCCAAGCTCAGCCATTTTGGTGATATCGCGACCAAAATTATCTAGTACAGGAGTTTTGGATTTTGAATTTCCCGGTGTGCGACGTTGCTGAAATTGTTTGCGTTCATCGTCTTCTTCAAACTCTTCTCCGGGATCATTGCCGTAATCACTCATCGGTGTATCACCACGCAAGATTCCCAATTCATTTTTATAACGCTCATAATCCACTTCAAATTGATGCAACAATTGTGTAGCAGCGTTTTCTTTGTTCTTTAAAATAGAAAGCATCAAATGTTCTGTTTCTACGCTTTGGCTTTTCAGGGATTTAGCTTCGAGTACAGTGATGCGAATTACTTTTTCTGCTTGCTTGGTAAGCGGCAAGCTATTGATATTTGCAACAGGGCGATTGTTCTTGTCTCTTATCGTCATCTCCAATTCGCGGCGAAGGTCGGTAAGGTCAACGTTCATGTTTTGCAACACATGAACCGCCAGACTATCTCCTTCGCGAAGCAAACCCAAAAGCAAATGTTCGGTACCGATGAAATCATTCCCGAGACGCAAGGCTTCCTCGCGGCTGTAAGAGATGACCTCTTTTACTTTCGGTGAAAAATTTGAGTCCATTGAATTGTTTCCTTTTTTGTTTGAATGATTAAAGTTAATGAATCAGCGCAAAGCATCTTATTTGGTTTGGCTATAACTGTATTATTTTTGTCTCAGCGTGTAAAGAAAGATGCTGAAGCCGC
>CBFGYQ010000127.1:0-6164 GCA_965652995.1 uncultured bacterium | reverse complement strand
CTTCAGCATCTTTACTTGCAGGGAAATATTCGGTAAAATTCTTGAAGTGATAAGATGCTGCTAAGTAGTCTTTCAGATAATAAGATGTGTATGCGTAGCGGTAGTAAATAGCTTCAAAGTCTTTAGTACCTTTCATTACAGGCAATAAACTCTGATAAACTCCATTCGCTTTCGTGTACTGGCGTTTATCGTAGTATTGGTTCGCTTTTGTCAATTTGTAATTGACATCATCGCTTTTAATGACTTTTTCGTAGCCACTGCAAGATGCTAAAAGCAATAAGATGAGTAGTGATTGTAAGTAGCGCATTTTTGCCAAGGGTTGCAAAGGTAAAAAATATAATGCATAGTTAAGCAATACGATTTTAATGCGTTGTTAAATCAATAGGTTAGTTAACTGACTGTAAACCAATCACTTCATTACTACTTGAACCGTTTGTCTTGTTTTTTGCTCCAAAAGTTGATAGCGGCTTTTTACCAGATCAAAAAGAATTTCGGGTGTATAATGCCTCACTGTTAGTAGGCTCACATTATCATTTCGAAGCACTTTGTAATTATCATCAAGTGCAGAAAGTAGCATTTCCACTTTATGTTCGTTGTTGTCTATACAAGCTACAAAACTGATAGCAGCATTTTGGATCAAATTGATTTTGATCTTTAGGTCGTGAAAAATTCGATACAGATAACTCAGATTATCTTCAGTAATAAAAGAAAAATCTTTTGTAGTGACTTGTAATAACGTCTGATCTTTTTTTAGAATGATAAGTGGTGGATAGAAGATGCTGTTCACTTCATTTTGTATAACGGTTCCTTTCAAATCTTTGTTCAGAAAACATTTTACATAGAGCGGAATATTATTATTCTGCAATGGTTTTATCGTCTTCGGGTGAATGACCTGCGCACCATAATAAGCCATTTCAATCACCTCATGATAAGTGATAGCTTCGATCTTTACTGTGTTGGAAAATTCTTTAGGATCAGCATTTTGCAACCCTTCTACATCTTTCCATATTGTCACTCCTTTAGCATCAAGCATGGCAGCGAGTAAAGCCGCAGTATAGTCAGATCCTTCTCTGCCAAGGGTTACAGATGCATTATCTGATGTAGCACCAATAAAGCCTTGTGATATAACATTGGTTCCGGCAGAAAGTTTTGTACCAATAATCTCTACCACTTGGGTTTTAGAAAAATTTTCATCCACTTTCGCATCACGATAGGTATCATCGGTACGAATCACATCACGCGCATCTATCCACTCATATTTTAATTCTGATTGTCGTAAATAATATGCAAAAATAGTTGTGGACATCAGCTCTCCCATGCATACTATTTGATCGTAAGAATAATCATAACGCTCGTTACTTGCATCATCAATATTCCATTGTAATTCTGTAAAAAGAATATTCAACGCTTTTAAAGCATCATTTAAAAATGAACCTTGTAAAAGAGCACTTGCATAATCTTTATGTACATTTTCTAATTGTTGCGCCAAAATCTTAGCATCCTCCTTTTTGTCTTTACATGCCTTAGCAACTACCTCTTCCAAAGCATTTGTGGTCTTGCCAAAAGCTGAAACTACTAATACAAGTGGGTCATTTACTTCCGTTATGATTGGAAGTAAGGCTTGCATTTTTTCGGGAGTGGCTATAGATGCGCCACCAAATTTGTAAATGTGCATGGTAAATTCAAAAGTAAAAAGGAAAAATTCAAAAAATGGGATGATTGATAGATAAAGCTAGCGGTGTTTTGCTCTCATCTTCTTCTCTTTCGCCTGCCTGTTGGTTTCTTATCTTCTTCTTGCTTTTCTACCTTCTCTACTGTTACTTTCTCTTCATTTATCTTCTTTGCTTTTCCGTATTCAAAAAGCTCTCTTACACTTTTAGGACGTTCGTCTGCAAGCCATTTAAAGCGTGCAAGCCTGTAGCTACCACTTATCGCCTGTTGCATAGGAGTCATTTTATGTTTTACTTCTTGGTACTGATGTATTTTGCTTATTTGTTTGTTTTCAAATACGACACGCATTTTTTCAGCACTGGTTTCATCTACTCCCAGATAAGCATCTTTATCATCTTTAGAATAATAAATAGCTTCGGAACTTGGATAAATAACTGCTTCGCGAATATTGTTGTTCTCAAAATATCCTGTAAGTGTTTTGCCTTGTACCTGATCGAATAGTTGCGCTTTCTCGGGTCCAGATTGCGATACTAAAAAAGCATTATTAGGCACATAGATTTTACTAAGACTGCTGTTATCAACATACAAAAGAATCGTATCACCTGTAATTTGTGAGCCTCTACTCCAAGCTATCGGATCGTACATCAAACGCATGGTAGAATCGGCCTGAGAGTAGCTGATGCTGTCGCATTTTGCTTGCATAGAGTCTGAAAAGACCAACACATGATGATAACCAATGAAATATCGTTTCACAGCACTATCATTATTAGATTCATTCAATTCTGTATTGGTAGTTTCAACAGTATTTTTTCCAATTTCCTTCTTGGTGGTATCTTTTACAATGGTATCTTTTTTAATGACCGGTGCAGCAAAAAAAGTATCAGCTCTTATGAACATACTATCCTCTCCATTCATTTTCTTCATAACAGGATTTTGGGTTGCATAAAGTTTTTTAGTGATCTCATTATACTGTGCATGACCACTATAAAGTGTGAGCTTTTGCCCTGTATCAATTGATATTACATTACCCACAGCTATACCAAAACCTGTATTACGGTCATAGTCCATCTTATCTGCTTCAATATATTGTGCATTGTCTTGCAATGATGAACGTGAAGTGAAATGGGCAATTTTTTTCTTAGCATCCCAGGTTCCGCTACTAGTTTTCAATTCTGATTTATCGTTTGTGACTATAGATGGTGCTAAAAATTTCACTACTTCAGTTGCTGTATTATATGCCAGATCATCGGACACCACATTATAGCGTGGGTCTGTCACATACACCTCTCCGGTAAACCTAGAATCTTTTGTTCGAGCATTGTACATGCCTTTGTCACTACTCAATGTGGTTTCTTCATTTTGAAGTGTACCGCCTTGGTGGTAAGTTCCTACCTTAGTTCCTACATCATAATAAAGATCTTCTGACCAGAGATTTGCCTTGCCATCAGTCAATGCTACATTACCCCGCAAATAAGCTTTTTTAGTATTACCTGTATAACGTAGATAATCGCTCTCTACTTGTGTACCTCCGGGTTGTACGATACGCACATTCCCAAAAGCCTGCATGTTATTCTTAGCGAGATTAATGTAGGCGCTATCGCAATACATGTAAGTATCACCTTGCCGCAACTGCACGTTGTTAATGAGTTTATTCATTGCTCCCGAATCTGTTTGAACATATTGCAGATTCGTTCCATTGCTGGGGAGAATTTCTATATTTAATTTGCTGGAAGTGTCTTTAGGGTTTTGTGCGTAAGAAACAGTAATGATACAAAAATTAATAAATAACAGTACCACCAATTGAATGGTGAAACGATTCTTCATTTCAGGGAACAATTGCTTGGCACAACAGTAGTAATGCTGCTTAATAGTAAATTTGTCGCAATCAGGTAGTGATTGATTGCGACTGGCTTTTTGCCTACTTTTTTGCCAAGAAAAAAGTAGGGTAATGTGCGTATCATTTATTGTATTCAAGACGGAGCTACTATGGTTGCTTTTTCCTGCCAAAGATAGTAACGTTAATGTATCGTGTGGGATGTGCTTCTATGTCAGCCATCAAACTATTGGCTGTACCTACAGTCGTTTTCAAATTATTATAAAGCTCTTTATCATTTACCAATAAGCCCAGCGACCCTTCATTATTATTGATCTTGGTCATGATGGATTGCATTTGATTTGCAGCCGTTTTAAACTCTGTAAGGGTATGTTCTATTTCTGCTTTAGAAAGTTGCTGCGTAGTAAGTTCGGTGTATTTCAAGATGTTTTCAACACGTTCGTTGTTTCTAGCTAAGTTTCCTGTAATATCATCCGCATTGCGAATAACAGAAGCAAAGCGTGCACTTTCTCCATTCAGTTTTCCTGATAGTTGTTGGAAGTTGCGCATGGTGATGTCTAAGTTGGCAAGGCTTGCCTGTAGGTTAGCTCTTGCTTGTTCATTAAGTACGCCATTTACTCCTGCCAACAATGTATCTAATGTTCCCACGGCATGTCTAAGGTCTTGTAACAATGGAGTTATTTCAGCAGAAACGGCATCTATTATTCCACCTTCTACAGCCGTTGGCAACACCTCTTCATCTTGTGCTATTTCTTTTGCATTACTCAATTCAAGGCTTATAGCTTTGGTACCTAGTAGATCTGCCGAAACCAATTTTGCGATAGATTGTTTAGGCACAAGCATCTTTTTCTTTACAGACAAAACCACTTTTACTTTTCCATTCTCATCAAGGGTAATATCGGTAACACGTCCTACTTGCATCCCTTTTACCAGCACGGCAGAAGATGGTTGAAGTCCTTGCACATTATCATAATAAGCAAAATACTCATGCTCGCCGGAAAGAAGATTAGAGCCTTTCAAAAAATAAAACCCTGCGAAGAAAATAATAATAGAGATGGAAACCAGTAATCCTATTCTCGCCTCTTTGGAAAATGCCATGTGGTATGTTGCGGTTTATGAACAGACAAAAATAGGAGAAAGCATTTACAGTTGTATAATAATACCATGCCTTATACCTATATGTAAAATTCAACTAACAAACAGCCCATCATTTCTGACAGGCTGCTATATAAAATTCAAATAATAAAATATTACAACGTCAAATCCGCATCATTAGCATCATGTGGCGCTTGTTGTTCAGGTGCTTCGTTAGTAGTTTCTTGCTGACGAGGAGGTCTTGGTCCACGGTCATCCCTTCTTGGTCCGCGATCGTTTCCTCTTCTATCGCCACCATCTCTTCTGGGTCCACGATCACCACCTTCACGACGGTCGCCTCTGTCGCTGCGCTCACGCTTTTCAGGTTCTACATAACCTTCCGGTTTTTCCATCAATACTTTGCGGCTCAAGCGTAGCTTACCCGATTTTGGATCGGTTCCTACCAGTTTTATTTTTACTTTATCTCCTTCGGCTAATACACCTTCCAGACTATCCAAACGTTTCCAGCTTACTTCGGAGATATGCAACAAACCTTGTTTACCCGGCATGAATTCTACAAACGCACCAAACGGCATAATTGACTTCACAGTACCTTCATAGGTTTCGCCAATTTCCGGAACGGCTACAATGCCCTTCACCCAAGCCAATGCTTTATCAATATTTTCTTTATTAGCAGAGAATATTTTTACAATGCCTTTATTGTTTTCTTCTTCAATGTTGATGGTGGTGGATGTTTCACGCTGAATTTCCTGAATGATCTTACCACCCGGTCCTATCACCGCACCAATAAATTCACCATCGATTATCAATTGTTCGATACGTGGAGCATGTGGTTTCAAGTCATCTCTGCGCTCAGGAACGGCTTGGTACATCGCATCTAAAATATGCAAACGACCACGCTTAGCCTGTGCCAATGCCTGACGCATCACATCCATACTCAAGCCATCTACTTTGATATCCATTTGAATACCGCAGATACCATCACGAGTTCCGGTTACTTTAAAATCCATATCACCTAAATGATCTTCATCGCCTAAGATGTCCGTCAATACTGCCCATTTGCCATCATCAGCACGAGAAATAAGACCCATAGCCACACCACTTACGTGTTTAGGGAAAGGAACACCCGCATCCATCAATGCTAATGAACCTGCACAAACCGTAGCCATAGAAGACGAACCGTTACTTTCTAAAATATCAGAAACGATACGCACAGTATAAGGGAAATCTGCACCCGGCATCATTTGCTCCAAAGAACGCATTGCCAAGTTACCATGTCCTACTTCACGACGACCGGGGCCGCGCATAGGCTTAGTTTCACCGGTAGAGAACGGAGGGAAGTTGTAGTGTAAAATGAATTTTCTGTAGTCAGAAGTTGCTGCACTTTCTACCAACAATTCATCTTCGCTCGTGCCTAATGTTACAGTAGTTAAAGATTGAGTTTCACCACGAGTAAACAACGCAGAACCGTGTGGAGAAGGCAATACATCGGTTTCAATCGTCAATGCACGCACTTCATCCAATCCGCGACCATCCAAGCGACGGCTGTCATCCAGGATCATGT
>CBFGYQ010000126.1:0-6208 GCA_965652995.1 uncultured bacterium | reverse complement strand
ACACTCACTTTAGTGCCAATGCCTACCATTGTGAAAAGTTCATCTACATCTCTATTCTTTAATGCAATACAACCATCCGTCCAGCCGACGCCCAATTCTATTAGTTGGTCGCCACCTTTCCATATTCCATGAATGCCGATAGCACCACCAATTTTTGCGGATGAAGGTATTTTACCATCTTTTTTAAGTTGATTAAATCGCGCCCAAGAACTTGCATCAGGATAGCTAAGGAGCATAAACTTGTTGTACATAGACCTTGGATTTAGGTTGGTGATGGTAAACAAGCCTTCCGGTGTACAACGGTCACCTTCCATACATTTATTCTGTTTTGGTAAAGGTCCGAAGGTAGCACGATACACACGGATAGCTCTTTTCTTGTACATCACCTTTAATGTATAATGTGTTTTATCTACTACTAGCAACACTTGTTTTTTATCCATAGTGTCCGGATCCACATTTACCCAAGTGCCTATAGGAGCATTGGCCGATTTTGGTTTGATGATGGTTTCGGTAATGCGCATCGCACCTTTGGTATATTGTATGGTACGTACAAAATTGCCTTTACCATCATCCAACTCACTTATCACTTTTACATTCTTGATCTGGGGAGTTGGCTTGCTTGGCCCATCATCTTTTACGCTGTCAGCGGCTGGCGTAACCTTTACAATAGGTGTAGTTTTCTTCTTCGGTTCTTCTTTTTTGTCCGGTATTCTGTATGCTTGGGCAACAGCAAAGTTTGTAAATAATACTGTTGCAAAAAGAAGCAGAAACGATTTAAGATTTGTGCTGTTGCTGATTCCTTTCATTCGCAATAGACTTAATATTTAAAAATTCAACATTCGGAAGTTGCTAAAAATACTGCAATTTTGATGCGCACCCTTTCATTTAGTATCTCAATTTTGTTAAAAAAATCCTGAATGATTCCTCTTACTCTTACCGAAGAAAACTATATAAAAGCGATTTACTCTATTCAATATAGAGAAGATAAAGGTGAGGTTTCGGTAAATGAAATAGCAGAGCAGATGCAGACCAGACCTGCAACCGTGACCGATATGTTACGCAAACTCTCTGAAAAAGAACTGATTGAATATGAAAAATATAAGAAATTAAAACTATCACCTGAAGGTTTAAAGATTGCTTTACAGATAGTGCGCAAGCATCGGCTTTGGGAAACTTTTTTGCATGATAAACTAAACTTTTCCTGGGATGAAGTGCATGAAGTGGCAGAGCAACTAGAGCATATACATTCCAAAAAACTTACAGATAGACTGGATGAGTTTCTGGAATATCCAAAGTTCGATCCGCATGGCGACCCGATACCCAATGCTAAAGGCGAATTACCTGCAGCATCTACACTTACACTTGCAGAAGCGCAACTTCAAAAAAGCTATTTGATAGTTGCAGTGCGAGACACATCACCTTCTTTTTTACAACAGTTGGAAAAATTGAATTTAGCAATTGGTAGTGCTATCTCTATTTTGGAACGTATGCCATTTGATAATAGCAATGTGGTAAAGACGGAGAAAAAAAAACAACTGATGCTTTCTGAAAAAATTGCGGTGAATATTTTGGTGAAGGGAGTGTGAGTTTTACTACTTCACCCCCATCTCTCCCAATCTTTCCTTCACGAACCCACCAATCTCATTAATATACTCAGGCGATAAATTGAATTTAATACCTGCGGTGTCGTACAATTCTTTCAATGTTTTGGTATAGCCTAGGCTTAGTGCTTTCATATAGTTATTCAGAGCCTGCTCTTTATCACTACGATACTGTCGCCACATAGCTAATGCCCCTAATTGCGCAATACCATATTCTATGTAATAAAAAGGTACTTCAAACAGATGTAATTGTTTTTGCCAGAAGTTAGCACGATATTCTTCAAAGCCAGCCCAGTCCACCACTTCGGTAGAAAATTCATTCAAAATATTCAGCCACGCTTCGGTGCGTTGTTCATCAGTGTGTCCGACGTTTGTATATATCCAGTGTTGAAATTTATCTATTGTAGCAATCCATGGAAGTACAGAAATTACTCTTTCCATTTCTTCTAGTTGTGCGCGCTTCAGTTCTGTATCATCATCAAAGAAAACATTCCAATGCTCCATACTGAAAAGCTCCATACTCATGCTCGCTAGTTCTGCAATCTCCATCGGGTATTCTTTGAAAGCACTCAATTGTAACGGATGCGATAAGAAAGAATGTACAGCATGACCGCCTTCGTGCATCATCGTTATCACATCACCGATGGTTCCTGCTGCATTCATGAATATAAATGGAACACCTGTTTCTGCAAGCGGACAGTTATACCCACCGGGTGCTTTACCTATACGGCTTTCTAAATCTAATCGCTCCATTTCCGACATTGTTTTTATACAATCACTAAAGAACGGACGCAGTTTATTAAAAACCGTTATTGTTTTATCCGTCAATTCTTTTCCTTTTTCGAAAGGCTGTAATGGTTCTATCCCGATCGGTTCTGCATCGGTATCCCAAGGTTTCATTACATCAAGACTCAAGCGTTTTTTGCGATGCTCTACCAACATTTTTTGTAAAGGAAGAATATGTTGTTTCACCGCTTCGTGAAAAGCAAAACAATCATCCACTGTATAATCGAAACGACCTAGTTCTTTGAATTTATAATCTCTGTAATTATCAAAACCTGCATTCTTAGCGACTTGTTGGCGTAAGGCAATGAGTTTATTAAACACTGTATTCAGTTCCTCTTTATCCTGTAATCTTCTCGCAGATATTTTTGTGAAAACTTCTTCACGCAACGCTCTATCAGGATTTTGAAGGAAACGAGCTGCTTGTTGCAATGTGTACTCTTTGTCCTTTACAGTCACTGTCATCTTACCGCTTACCACACCGTATTGTTGTGCCAGTACGCTCATTTCTGCTTGCAGGTTCACATTTTCTTCACGATACAACGCCACTGCATTTTCTACGCTACGCAGATAAGGAAAAAACTCTTTTGCATCCAATTCATTTTTATAAGGAGTAGCTAATAACTTTTTATTCAACTCGAAGAAATAGGGTTTCATCTTCGGCTCTATTTCCATACAGAAATAGGTGAAAGCTTCTTCAAATTCTTTATTCGTCGTGTCGCGCGTCATGTTTATTTGTCGCCAGCAAGCATCTTCACTTATCACGGCTTCCAATTCACTCACATCCTTCAACCATTGCAACAATTCTCCTTTCGAGTTGATGTCACGTGTTTTCAAATCTTCGAAATAAGATTGTATATTTTCCCAAGTTGTCAGTTTAAAATCTTCTGGTAGAAATTGACGTGGTGCTTTTTTAATCTTCGCGTTTGCAGTGATCATTATATTAGAAATAAATTAAGTGGTATTAAAAAATTGAGTTGTTGTTGCAAGTTTACTTAAATTACTCTAAGCAAAATCATAAGATGTTCATCAAATAATTTTATGGAAAAATAACAACAGAACATCTAGTGATTAACCGATATCGTTTTGCAGAAAGATCAATACATACAACTTACTGATGAAGAATTGTTGGTAAACTATCAGGAAACCGACAATAAAGAATGGTTGGGTATTTTACTGCAACGTTATACGATGTTGTTGTTAGGTGTTGCCATGAAATATCTTAAAGACAAACACTTAGCAGAAGATGCTGTACAACAGATTTTTTTAAAATCATTTACACATTTACCACATGGTGAAATTCAAAATTTTAAAGGATGGCTTTATATACTGACTCGCAACCATTGTTTGCAGCAATTGCGAACTAAAAGCTATTTAGCTTCTGAAGAGACGCTACAGCATGTAGCAGATGATGAAGACGGCAGAATGAGTGCATTACATAAAGAGACATCGTTAGAGCAAATGCATGAAGCAATGGAGGAATTAAATGAAGAACAAAGAATTACGATCGATTTATTTTACTTGAAAAAGAAAAGTTATCAGCAGATAATGGAGCAAACAGGTTATAACTTTATGCAAGTGAAAAGTTATATCCAAAATGGTAAGCGAAATTTGAAAATTCTTTTACTTAAAAAACTGAAAGATAATTTGCAATGAGCGGCATGTATGAAATATGGAAAGATGATGAAGGCAAATTGTCTGAAGAAAAGCTACAAGCCTATCTTAACGGAACGCTTTCTGAAGAAGAGCAACGTGAGATAGAAATTCTATTGAGTGAAGAAAATATGGAGAGCGATGCAGTAGAAGGCTTGAAGCAATTGCCAGCGGATGCTGCATTGACGTCAGTAAACAAACTTAACAATCAGCTTCATGAATTAACACACAAAAGAAAACGTAAGCATCAATTATTTTCTGAGAATAAATGGACGCTGTTGGCAATCATCATTATATTGTTGTTGTGTATAGTTGGGTATGTCGTTATCCACATGATGAAGTGATGTTACAAATCTAAGAGTCCTTCAGGCAGATCCATTCTGATAAATTTATTGCGCGTATTTACCTCAATTATCATTTCTTGGATAAGTGGTATTAGAACTTCTTTTCCTTCATAATCTATCGTAGCCAGCCATTGATGCGCGGTTTGAACAACATCTTTTATCAACCCCAATGATCCAACTTCTTTATCAACTACATTGAAGCCGATCCAAAGAAGTGGAGAATCTATTTTCTGTTTATCTAGTACCATTTCTTCTACATAAACATTTTTTCCAATCAGCTTTTTAGCTTCTTCTACTTGCTCAACATCTTCTAGCCTCACAATACACTCATCTTCTCTTTCTGATTTTACATTGGTAACAAAGAAAGGAATGAAACTGTTTTTATTGAGTTCTAAGAAAAGCACATTGTTGTTTTTCAACCAAGTTTTTTTGTTGAGGATGTGAGATAAAATCATATCACCGTGAAGACCATGAGTAGCGGCTATCTTTCCTATTCTTACCATATAATCTCCAAAATTCAAAATTCAAAATTCAAATTCCAAAATTCAATGAAACAAATAATACAATTACTCACACCGTCACCTGTGAGGTAATATTTTGACTTTTGATTTTTACATTTTACATTTAATATATGCAACGCTTTACAGGTTTAATTGGCATTGTCCTTATACTTGGCATTGCTTTTCTTTTTTCCAACAACAAGAGAAAAATCAACTTTCGATTAGTCATAAGCGGTATTTTTTTGCAGGTACTCATTGGGGTTTTAGTGTTTAAAGTTCCTTTTATTAAAAACTTTTTTCAGTTCTTAGGAAAGGGAATGGAGAAGATTGAAGGATTCGCAAAACAAGGAGCCAACTTTGCATATGGAGGAGTAGGGGCGGTAGATTTTACTGGTCAACTCACAGATTTTAGAAATCCCGGAACGTTTGTTTTTGCATTCAACATTACCGCCACGATCATTTTAGTCTGTGTACTTGTTGCTATATTTTATTATCTGGGTATTATGCAGCGAATAGTGTCTGCGATTGCTAAAGCTATGAATTGGGTGATGCGTATAAGTGGTGTGGAAGCGTTGAGCAATGTAGCAAGTGTATTTGTCGGACAAATAGAAGCTCAAGTGATGATACGACCTTATCTAGCAACCATGACACGAAGCGAATTGCTGGCATCTATGAGCGGAAGTCTAGCATGTATAGCAGGAGGTATATTGATCGTTTATGCAAATATGGGATTGCGAGTCGGCATTGATATAACTCCGAACCTAATAGCTGCAAGTCTCATGGCTGTGCCAGGCGCATTGGTGATCTCCAAAATTGTTTATCCTGAAGTAGAAGAATCACAAACGCTAGGAAAGGTAAAACTAGAAGTGAAGAGTGGTTACAGCAATTTGATAGATGCGATAAGTCATGGTGCGGCAGATGGTTTTAAGATAGCGATGAATGTGCTGGCAATGCTGATAGGTTTTATTGCATTAATAGCCATGATCGATTGGCTGTTGTTGAAAGCAGGACATATTTTTAGCGATGATCTGAACCTAAGTCTCAATTACATTTTTGGGAAAATATTTTATCCTTTTGCATGGTCTATGGGAATACCTAGTGAAGATGTAAATAATGCGGCTACTTTACTGGGGCAAAAAATTACGATTAATGAATTTGTTGCGTTCAGTAATCTTACTAACCATACACTGCCAATTGTTACTCCAAAAGGACTCACCATCATTACTGTTGCGATATGTGGCTTTGCGAACTTTAGTAGTGTGGGAATGCAAATAGGCGGCATTGGTGCATTAGCTCCTGAACGAAGAACAGATCTCGCTAAACTGGG
>CBFGYQ010000125.1:0-6236 GCA_965652995.1 uncultured bacterium | reverse complement strand
AATGTATTCTTTATTATTCTCACAAAGATGTTCAGAAGCTGGAACATTTGATGCGTGATAAGCCGTTGAGTGAAAGAGAAATGGGGGCGCAATTGATCGCTGAGACTTTGGCTTATGTAGAAAGTGGCGTTTGTAGAAGAAAGCAGTTAATGCACTATTTTGGAGAAACTTATAAAGAAGACAATTGCGGCAATTGCGACAACTGTTTGAATCCTAAAGAAAGACTAGAAGTAAAAGATAGTTCTAAGATCGTTCTTGATACCATCAAAGCATTAGATGAACGCTTTAATGTAGAGTATGTGGTGAATGTGATTTTAGGAAAAGCAACTCCTCAGATAAAAACCTTCAAACATGATAAACTCAAATGCTTTGGAAGTGGGCTGATCATGGAGATGGAGAACAACTTCTGGTATTCTCTTATCCGCCAGATGATGTTCGAAGGTTTGATAAGAAAAGATATTGAAGAATACGGATTACTGAAGATCTCAGACAAAGGGCATTCTTTCTTAAAGAAACCATTCTCCATAATGGTGGTATTGAAACACAACTATGAGGATGCTGATGGTGACGATGAAGAAGTAGGTAATGGCGGTGCCGGTGCTGCTGCGGTTGATCCTGTTCTTTTTGATATGCTGAAAGACCTGCGCAGAAAAGTAGCACAGGAAAAAAACCTTCCCCCATTCGTCATCTTCCTAGAAAACTCTCTGGAAGATATGGCTATGAACTACCCTACCAGCATGGAAGAGTTGGAACGCATTCAAGGTGTAAGTAAAGGAAAAGCTATTCGTTATGGTAAAAAATTTGTGGACCTGATAGCAAAATATGTAGAAGAAAACGACATCACCAAGCCGGATGATTTTGTAGTGAAAAGCATTGTGAATAAGAGCGGCATGAAGGTATTTATCATTCAAAACATTGATAAAAAAATACCTCTGGAAACGATTGCGAAAAACAAGAACCTATCTATCACCGACCTACTTACAGAAATGGAAACCATTGTTGCCAGCGGCACAAGACTTAATCTCGATTATTGTTTGGAGTTGGATGAATATGAACAAGAAGATATTTTTGATTACTTCCGCAACAACCATGATGATAACCTAGAACTTGCGTATGAAGAGTTTAAAGACCGTGATGTAACTGAGCAACATTTGCAAATGATGCGCATTAAATTTCTAAGTGAATACGGGAACTAAAGTTTCCAAATAACCTAATTCCAAATATCAAAAAATACACCACTTGTCCTATCACCCCTCTCCATAAAAGGAGGGTGACGAGTTCAGGTAAATTTCTTTCTTATTTGCTCCATTACGTAAAAGGTGATGGGGCAAACTTCAGTATTCTTCAAAGTAAGATTTACGCGCTTCAGCAAAACATCTTCATTGGTATAAGGGTATCGCTCGCAATCACTTGGGCGATCTTCATAAATAGTGCAAGTATTATCGGCAGCAAGAAAAGGACAGGGTGAGGTCTTAGTTACATAATCGTTTTCATTATCCAGCCGCAAATAGCTGTTGATAAGCTCCCCTTCTTTTATTTTCAAACGCTTTGCAATGCGTTTTATATCCGGCTGTTTAAATCTTGGTGAGTGGTTTTTACAGCAATTGGCACATTCCAGACAATCTATTTTTTCAAACGCCTCTTCATGAAAATCAGGCAATAAATTCAACATTTCATTACGCAGCTTTTTACTGCCATGCAGATTAGCTTTTTGCAACAGTTGTTTATAAACTTTCTGTTTTTCTTTCGCTTCATTATGCCAATTTTCTTGTAGCATTTTTCGAAGGTAAGAATAGAAATTATTCGTTGAGTCGGTATGCTGTAATAGATGCTGAAATGAGTTCAGTATAACTTTATAGAGAACTTATCCAATTGCTGACTCGACACTCAAAAAATTACACACACATCAATCCAACATATTTTACATTCTAACTTCTCTCAAATTTGTGCTAAATTTGGCGTTTGTTTTTCGTAATCAACAATCGTGATAATAGTCCCGCCCGAACGCAAAACCGCGAACCGTTAACGAAAACTATTATAATACTTACTAAGTATAAATGAGCAAAACTAATTTAAATGGTATACCCATTTCGGTATCGCTAAGCTCCACATTGGAGGCTGAAAACATTCAAACAAAATCAACCGACAATAAAAAAAGACTTATAGTTATTTCATCGCTTGCTGTTTTGATTGCAGTGTCCATAAGTTTTATAGCTAAGCTTTTGGTTTATTTAATCAACCTTATTACTAATATTTCATTTCACGGAAATTTTTCAATCGCTGAAGCAAGCCCTGTAGGAAACTCTCTAGGCATTTGGATAATACTAATCCCTATTCTTGGTGGTGTCATCGTTGGTATTATGGCACTATATGGTTCAAAGGCAATTCGAGGCCATGGTATTCCCGAAGCTATGGAACAAATTCTTACCAATCAAAGTAAAATTAGACCCACCATTACATATCTTAAGCCGATTTCTTCAGCTATTTCAATTGGTACAGGTGGGCCTTTTGGTGCAGAAGGACCAATTATCGCTACTGGTGGAGCATTGGGCTCTACATTTGGACAGCTTTTAAAAATATCACATAATGAACGAAAGATACTTTTAGCAGCAGGAGCCACCGCTGGTATGTCTGCAATTTTTGGGAGCCCTATCGCTGCTATTTTCTTAGCTATTGAATTATTACTTTTTGAATTTTCTCCCCGCTCTATTATCCCGGTTGCATTAGCCTGTATCACCGGAGCGGCTGGTCATCACTTATTATTTGGGCATCAACCTGTTTTTGAAATTAGTAAAGTAATAGCGACAGCAAATAATACAGCCTTACTAGCATACAGTGCGTTGGGTCTTATTATCGGATTACTTTCTATCGCCATAACAAAAATTGTTTATTTTATTGAAGATTGTTTTGAGAAGCTTCCTATTCATTGGATGTGGTGGCCAGCTATAGGTGGAATCGCTGTAGGCGTTGTCGGATATTTTGAACCTAATACATTGGGGGTTGGTTATAGTAATATAACAAATATACTTTCCGGAAATCTAACCATACAATTCATCCTGTCACTTTGTATTCTGAAATTTATTTCGTGGGCTATCGCGTTAGGCAGTGGTACATCAGGTGGTACATTAGCACCGCTATTAACTATTGGAGCGGCAACAGGTGCTATTTTAAGCAGTATTATTTTGAATCTTTTTCCTTCGTCCGGTATAACCATTACATTAGCAGCATTAGTGGGGATGGCTGCTATGTTTGCAGGCGCATCAAGGGCGTTTATTACATCCATCATTTTTGCATTAGAAACTACAGGTCAGTCGAATGCCCTATTACCCTTGCTTGCTGCATGTAGTGCGTCCTACTTTATTTCATTTTTTCTGATGGAAAATACAATCATGACAGAAAAAATAGCCCGAAGAGGTGTGAAAACCCCGGATTCTTATGAACCGGACATTTTAGAGAAGATAAATGTAGAACAGGTAATGGACAATAGTGGATTGATATTAAGTGCTGACAATAGCATTGAAGAAACCATTGATTGGCTTGAAGAGGAACCTGACTATAAAACTAATTATTTTATAGTTTCGACTTATGAAGGAGAATATGTAGGTATTGTCAGCTCTTCTCAATTATATAATAAAATCAATCCGTCGGAAACAAAACTGCAAGACCTAATTAAGCAAAAAGCTATATCGGTCGAAAATAATAGCAGCCTTCGAAAAGCTATTGAAATCATGGCTAATGAAAATGTAGATGTGCTTCCTGTATTATCAAACAAAACAAAACATATTATTGGCATATTATCTTATACAAACATTATAGCCAGTTATAAATTGAGGTTAACCGACCATCAAAAAAACAACCCTCATATTTCGTTAAAGAGAAATAGTATAAAACTACTGGTACACGGAAAAAAAATAACACGTTTTTTGAGATCAATAAAGGAATAATTTCGGCTAACAGAAGTAACCGTTTTTGCACCTTCTTTACAAGAGGCAGTTTTTTCCTTAATGGCAATGTCTGCAAAAAAGTTTCGTATCCGCATTTTGCATCCAAGAGCCATCTCAGCGAACAA
The DNA here is from genome assembly GCA_965652995.1 of uncultured bacterium. Taxonomy (GTDB): domain Bacteria; phylum Bacteroidota; class Bacteroidia; order Chitinophagales; family Chitinophagaceae; genus JAFIGV01. Next base: position 2,167 of record CBFGYQ010000125.1, on the reverse strand, counting down.
AATCTGTGATACCTTTGCGGCATGAATAATTTCCAGTTTGATTTTGCTCAAATATTCACCATCTCTTTTACGCTTTTTGCGGTAATAGATATTTTGGGTTCTGTACCTATACTCATTTCTCTCAAAAAGAAAATGGGCGATATCAGTGCATTACAAGCAACTGTAGTTTCAGGTTCATTAATGCTATTGTTCTTTTTCTTAGGTGAGAAGGTGCTGAATTTTATGGGTTTAGATGTTCACTCATTTGCGATAGCAGGTTCTATAGTGATATTTATTTTAGGCTTGGAAATGGTTTTGGGTATTGAGTTCTTTCGCGGCGACAGCGATACAAAATCAGGGAATATTGTCCCTATTGCGTTTCCCATTATTGCAGGTTCTGGTACGCTCACTACTATCATGTCGCTAAAAGCAAATTATCCGGCAAACAATATCCTTATGGCTATACTTATCAACCTTGTTATCGTGTTCTTCACACTTCACTCTATCAACTTTATAGAACGCATACTGGGTCCTTCCGGCATCTCCATGCTCCGTAAGTTTTTTGGAGTGATTCTTATTGCAATAGCGGTGAAAATATTCAGAAGTAACCTCGGAATTTAGTTCAATCCCAACTCTTTCTTTTGCTTTTCATCTATCGCACTTGGTGCATCCAACATCATATCGCGCCCTGCATTATTTTTAGGGAAGGCAATAAAATCACGAATACTTTCTTGCCCACCCAGCAAAGCACAAAGACGATCGAAACCAAACGCGATGCCACCGTGTGGAGGAGCGCCATACTCAAATGCACCTAATAAGAATCCAAATTTTTCTTGAGCTTCTTCTTTATCCATCCCTAGAGCAGCAAACATTTTCTCTTGAAGATCGCGCTGAAAAATACGAATAGAACCACCACCAATTTCAGTACCGTTAAGAACTATATCATACGCATTGGCTTTAATTTCACCATATTTTTCAGGCATTCCCAACCATTCCAGTTGCTCCGGTTTAGGAGCGGTAAATGGATGGTGACGAGCTACATAACGATTTTCTTCTTCAGCATATTCGAACAAAGGGAAATCTATAACCCAAAGCGGTTTATAATTATCAGGATTTCTAAAGCCAAGTTTTTCGCCCATCAACAAACGCAATTCGCTCATAGCCTTGCGTGTTCTTTCTTCATTTCCAGCCAACAACAATATTAAATCTCCTGTCTGTGCATTGCAGAAGTTTGCGATTCCTTTTAGTTTTTCTTCGTTGAAGAATTTATCTACACTGCTTTTGAAACTGCCGTCAGCATTGCATTTTGCAAATAGCAATCCCGTCATACCGATCTGTGGACGCTTCACCCATTCCGTCAATTCATCAGTTTGTTTGCGAGTATAGTCGCTGGCGTTTGGCACGCAGATAGCCACAATTGTTTCTGCTTCATTGGTTACCTTAAAATCCACATCATTCAAAACTTCACAATAAACCTGATTTTTCACTTTCAGGTTTTGAATTTTCATTTCAAACCTAATGTCCGGTTTATCATTCCCATAGTTCCACATGGCGTCTTCCCAAGTCATTCGCGGGAATGCCTCATTGATCTCTACACCTTTTATTTCTTTAAAAACATGTTTAAATAGTCCTTCAAAAGTTTGCAAAACATCTTCCTGCTCTACAAAACTCATCTCGCAATCGATCTGTGTAAACTCAGGTTGACGATCTGCACGTAAGTCCTCATCTCTAAAACATTTTACGATCTGATAATAACGATCATAACCACTCACCATCAAAAGCTGCTTAAACGTTTGCGGACTTTGCGGCAAAGCATAAAACTGTCCTTCATTCATTCTGGAAGGAACAACAAAATCACGCGCACCTTCCGGAGTAGATTTGATAAGAAAAGGCGTTTCTATATCCCAAAAACCTTGTGTGTCCAGATAGTTTCGTACAGAACGATTCACTTTGTAGCGTAGCTCCAGATTGCGTTTTAACACAGGTCTGCGAAGATCAAGATAACGATAGTTCATACGCAATTCATCACCACCATCCGTTTCATCTTCAATAGTGAAAGGTGGAATTGATGCTATATTCATGATCGCAAAATCCTGAACGAGTATTTCGATATCGCCGGTAGATATTTTAGAGTTTTTGTTTTGCGTTACCTCTGAGTTTTCCGTTCAGATAAAAATCTCTCACAATA
>CBFGYQ010000124.1:0-6253 GCA_965652995.1 uncultured bacterium | reverse complement strand
CCATTTCATATTCATCCGTACAAAGCTTTCGCTGGGGTTGAAAGCAGCCTTAGGTTTATTGATATGAAATGCTGCAGCACCCAAATAATAATTGACATTATTTTCATCACCAAGAGAGCTATTAAAACTAACTCCTGCACCAATGTCCATATAGCTGAGTTTTACATTGTTGATATTCTCTCCGCTAGGATTATTTGTACTGAAGCCTCCACCGGAATATTGCGAAGCAAACTTCATTTTACTTGGATCTATTGAACGTTGTACATAACCTACGGCAAAACCTGCAGAAAGGTAAGAGTTACGTTCATCTTCCAAAGCCTTGTTGTAATTAATAGCAGGATATACTTGCATGCTGTTGAAGCTGATGCTTCCCGCGTGATCGTAAGTGAATGTGGCACCGAAGCTGAAAAAATCTCCTTGATCGTTTACCGGAATACGCGACTCTGCGGAAGCTAATCCTGTTTGGAATGGAACAGAAATACTACTCCATTGATTTCTATAATTGATTCCTGCTTTATAATCTCCACTGAAAATACCTGTGAGACCCGGGTTTCGGAGTATGGCATTTTCGTAGAATTGTGAAAAATGAATGTCCTGTGCTTTTGACGATATACTTGTCGCAAGCATTATTGACATTGTTAGAATAGTATTTACAGATATTTTCATAAGGATTGCTTTTAAAATGAAGGGCTTATCGAATTAATGAAATATCACCTTTTTGTTGAATGTCGGAACCTGTGAAACACACTGCATCTACAATATATACGTATACATCAGGTTTCAGTTGTTGTCCTTTGTACATTCCATCCCATCCATAATTTTCATTATTGGGTTGGAAGTTTTGTGCTTCATATAACATCTCACCCCAGCGGTTATATACTCTAAATCTTTTGACAATTGTTATTCCTTTTCCTTGTGGGTAGAATCTATCATTATTACCATCTCCGTTAGGTGTGAAGATGTTTGCCATAAAGAGCAATGTATTATCGCAAGTTATTTTTACCAATACATCATCTTCTGCCTTACAACCGAATTGATTAGAAACCTTCACAGTGTAGTTAGTAGTTTCTGTTGGTGTAGCAGTAGGATTTTGGCAGGTTTCACAACTAAGTGTTGATGATGGTGTCCACAAATAATCTGTAGTATTGGTAGTAGTTGCAAAAAGCATAACTGAGGTTCCGGCAAGAATAGATTGATCTTCGCCTGCATTCACGGTTGGCGTAGGATTAACTACTACTGTAATTGTAACAGTATCTGTGAAACAACTTCCCTGACGGATAACTACTGTGTAATACGTTGTTTGTTCAGGAGAAGCTGTTGGATTACCGATCGTGGCATCGTTAAGCCCAGTAGATGGAAACCACAAATAACTGTCGCCGCCGGTAATATTTAATTGCGTTGATTCTCCTTTACAAATTGTATCTCCCTTTCCTATCGTTATTGGGTTAGGTTGGATGACGGTAATCGTTACTTTATCAGAATCATGACATCCATTTTGGTCTGTACCTTTTACCTGATAAGTAATGGTAGATGTAGGTGTTGCAATAGGCGAAGGACAGTTGGTACAGGAAAGATGGGTAGCAGGTGTCCAAACATAATTTACTGCTCCGCTAGCCTGCAATCCAATTGATTCTCCTTTACAAATAGTTTTGTCTGCACCTGCATCTACATCAGGAAGAGGAAGTACAGTAACTATTACATCATCTGTATTGGTACATCCATTACCATCAGACCCGGTAACTGTATAATTAGTGGTAGTTGTAGGTGTTGCAATAGGGTCATCACAGTTGGTACATGATAGTCCCGTAGCTGGAGACCAAGTATAGGCGTTTGCTCCGCTAGTCTGCAATTGTACGGAGCCAAGACTACAAACGGTTTGGTCAGGGCCTGCATCAACAGTTGGTTGTGGATTTACATTTATAGTTACTTGTGTTGTATCCTTACAGCCATTAGCATCTGTACCTATCACTGTATAAGTAGTGGTAGTAGTTGGTGATGCAGTAGGGTTAGGACAATTGATACAAGACAAACCAACAGCGGGAGACCATACGTAAGTTGCTGCTCCGCTCACTTGCAACTGTGTTGAAGTTCCCTCACAAATGGTTGTATTGTTACTTGCTGTGATGGTAGGTGGGAGATTTACTGCAACAGTTACTTGCGAAGATGCTACGCAACCTGCGCCACTTGTTCCGGTAACGGTGTACGTAGTTGTTGTATTAATATTTACTGTTGGATTTGGACAAGATGTGCAAGAGAGTCCGGTTGAAGGAGACCATACATAACTTGAGGCACCACTAGCTTGCAATTGTGTTGTACTACCCAAGCAAAGGGATTGATTGTTACCTGCGCTAACAGCAGGAAGAGGATTAACAGTAACAGTAACCATTCCTGTATCAAAACACCCTACTCCACTAGCACCTGTAACAATATACGTAGTGGTGGTTGACGGAGATGCCTTAGGATTTGCACAATTAGTACAAGACAATCCGGTTGCTGGAGACCATGAATAAGAGGTTGCTCCACTAGCTTGGAGGCTCACACTATCCCCCGCACACATTGTAGATGGCGGCCCAGCAGATACTGATGGTATGGGATTCACAACCACAACTATCTGTGCCGTATCGGTACAACCATTTAGATTGGTACCTGTCACCGTATATGTTGTTGTAACAGAAGGAGATGCTGTAGGAGACGGACAGTTTGTACATGATAAATTAGTAGCCGGTGACCACACATAACTTGTAGCTCCTGATGCAGATAACTGTACGGAAGAACCATTACAAATAGTAACGGAAGGTCCGGTCACTACAGTAGGTAATGGATTTACTGTTATTGTAACTTGCGATGTGTCTTTACAACCATTTGTTGCAGTACCTATTACGGTATACGTTGTTGTAACAGATGGTGAAGCAACAGGATTAGGGCATGTAGAACAAGATAAACCACCGGCAGGAGACCATACATAAGAGCTTGCTCCGGTTGCTTGCAATTGCGCAGACAAGGTTTGTCCTTGACATAAAGACTGACCGTTACCAGCACTTACCGTAGGTGCCGGCAAAACCGTAATTGTTTTTATAATAGTGTCTTTGCAACCTTGTGCAGTACCCATCACTAAAGTAACCGTATAGGTATTCGGGGTTGCATAGAAATGCGTAGGATTGTGAGATGTACTCGTACCTCCATCTCCAAATGTCCAATTCCAAGTCGTTACAGGTTTGTAAGAAGATATCACCGTATCATAAAACTGCACAGTCCCATTTTGACAAAGACTGGTAGGGTTGAATGTAAAATCACCTTGAACTCTATCCACTATAACAGTATCAATACCTTGAATAGGCACTTGACAAGAGCTACCATCCCTTAGTATTACACGAGGTACATAGATACCGGGTTGTGTATAAGTATAGGAAAATGTATTTGCTGATGTAGTTTGAGTAACTCCATTGTCCATATCCCACACATACGATTGTGTATTGACCGCTACACTAGAGAAGTTAACAGTAAGAGGTATGCAACCGCTTAATGGTGCGTAAGTAAATGTACCTGTTGGACCTAATACTGTAATTGTTTTCGTTATTGAGTCTACACAACCCGTTCCATTTTGAGCTTTAAGTTTCACAGTGTAAACACCGGGAACTGTATATATTGTTGATGGGCTGTTTAATGATGATGAATTTCCATTTCCAAATGTCCAAACAATATTACCCGTGCCACTAGATGTATTTGTAAAATTGACAGTTAAAGGAGGGCAATTAGCAAACGTATCGCTGGCAGTAAAACTTAAGTTTATGCCCGTTACATGCATATTTCGTATTGCCGTATCCATACATCCGCCACCATCTGTTACAATAAGTCTAACTACATAAACACCTGCGCTAGTATAAGTGTGGGTAGGGCTTGCTACATTGGAAGTTCCCCCATCACCAAATGTCCACGAGTATGTAAGATTAGTTCCTGATGAACTGTTAGTAAATCCAACCACTGCACCGGGACATGCAAATGTATCTGCTACAGTAAAAGCTGCGTTTGGTTTTTTAGCGTCTACATAATTTGGTCTTATCAATGAATCTGTACACCCCAAATTATCTGTTACAGCAAGTGTCACAGAATAAAGTCCGTTTGCATTGTAAGAATGAGAAATGTTCGGTAAGTTCCCACTATTTGTAATACCATCTCCAAACCGCCATGTATAATTTGCAATGGTATTTCCACCATTATTAGATTGGCTGGTAAAATTCACAACTAAAGGCACACACCCTGTCAAAGGAGTTCCTGTGAAATTCGCGGTAGGCCCATATACAGAAATATAGTTTGACCTGATAAAAGTATCCTTACAACCTCTAACGTCTGTTGTGATAAGTGTAACTGTGTAATTCCCATTAACTGTATAAACATGAGAAGCAGCTGCTCCGCTATTTAGTGAAGAAGAGCCATCTCCATAATACCAATTGTGACTACTGACAAATTGAGCATTCGGAATTTGAGCATTAAAGAACACTGTTTCGTTTCTACAAATCTCAGTGTCATTAGCGGCGAATTGCGGAGTGATATCAAATAAAGTAATTGTTCTTTGTCTGGAAGAAGTACAACCCGTAACTGCATCAACAACGGTTAACTCTACAGTATAAGTACCCAGTGCCGGAAATGTATGTGTAGGATTTTGAACTGTTGAAATTGGAGAACCGTCTCCAAAATCCCAACTCCAAGAAAGTGACGTGGCGTTGCTACCGACAGATGCATCTGTAAAGGAAACCAATAATTTATTAGTACAGCTGTATGCAACAGAAAAGTCTGCAGATGGGAAATTTACTGTTATTAAATTGATGAGCGTCAATGTATCCTTACAACCATTATTATTTGCAACAAGACTTACAGTATAAGTACCTTGAGCATTGTATATGTGAGTAACGTTTGTAGCACTTGTAGTTTGCGTTGACCCATCTCCAAAATACCATGTATAAGTAGTAGCTGATGGACCTGCAGATGTATTCGTAAAGCTTACAAGATTGCCGGGGCATATTACTGTAGGCGTTGCACTAAAATTTGCAGTAGGTTTTGTTCCGATATCTACAGTAATAGGATTACTGGTAAAAGTACATCCCTGCCCTACAGTAAATGATACAGAAATAGTATAGGTGCCCGGAGTAGTGTACAAATGACTCATCGTAGCACCGCCAACAATAGCCCCAGACCCATCTCCGAAATTCCAAGTATAGTTGGTAACAGGTACGTTAGGATTTACTGACGTAGCAAAATTAATTGTCGCCGGAGCACAACCACTAGGTGGATTGGCTGTTACTGTCATTACTGCCTGATAAACCGAAATATAATTAGGCATCGAAATGGTTTTCGAACATCCATTAGCCGCAGTTGCCGTTAATGTCACGGTATAGTTACCAAACGATGTATAAGTATGACTTGGATTTGTAGTTGTTACTGTAGGTGACCCATCGCCAAAATTCCAAACATAACTAACCGCACCAACTGTGGTATTAGTAAAATTGACCGTGAATGGCACAGAACAACTCGTTTGGGCATTGGCAGTAAATTGCGGATTAGGCCCCTGGTTTACCACCACAGTACTGGTTGCCGTATCGCTACAGTTATTAAAATTTACAACCAACATCACATTATAAGTACCGGGCGCAGCATAGGCATGCGTCGCATTGGTGCTTACAGCATTAGTTCCATCACCGAAATACCACGTACTCGTACCTGGACCGGGTTGTGAAGTATTCGTAAAAGTGACATTATTCCCCGTACAAATAGACGTTGTTGATTGTGTATAAGAAGCAGTCAAACTACCAATATTTACATAAGATGTTTTTGTTTCAGTATCGGAACATCCACCATTTGTCGCAATCAACGTAACAGGATAAGAGCCAACAGCGTTATATGTTGTAGATGGATTTACTGCTACTGATGTATTGCCATTGCCAAAATCCCAGAAATAAGTAGTGGCACCGCCAGAAGATGTGTTATTGAAATTTACTGTAAGAGGAAGCGTACACGAATTTCTATTGGGAGCATTAAAATTTGCATTAGGTTTATTTACGATTTTTATATAGTTGTTCTTAGTAAGTATTTTAATGCAGTTAGCAGAGTTCGTTACACTCAAAGTCACATTATAATTACCCGGAGTAGTGTATGTGTGAATGGGATTTTGCAAATTGGATGTGTTGCCATCACCAAAATCCCAAAAATAGGTTGCAGCTCCCGATGCACCCAGATTAGTAAAATCTGTAAACTGGAT
>CBFGYQ010000123.1:0-6254 GCA_965652995.1 uncultured bacterium | reverse complement strand
ATGGAATCTGGAACGTAAAGAATATAAAATTGCACAAGCTTACAGACGCTCTTACCCAGGTTGGATTGCACCTAGTGTTGGTTCAGTAGTTACTACAGGAGATGTATTTTATCCTGGTTATGGTTCGGGGGTAAACATACAATTGACTGTTACTTCAGTAAATATTGCAGAAGACTGGTTTTATGGAGAATTTACGTACAGAAGATTATTCCCTAACACTCCAGCAACATATACAGCTTCTAGCACTAATTGCTGTAGGATAAGTACGCTAAGCAATAACAACGATGTTCCCTATTTAGTTTCTTCAATAGTTACAATAGGTAATAACAATGACGCGCCCGTATCTACAGTTCCTCCTTATGTAAATTTTGGAAACAATAATGAAATGTCATCTTACCATTTACCTGCTGCAGATCCTAATGGAGATTCGCTAACATTTAGTTTAACGCCCAATGGTACTTTTGGTACTACAACCATACAGCCTCCCGGGATTTCGGTCTCTCCTACAGGTCTATTAACCTTCAATACAGTGGGTAAAGCAGTAGGTTCTTTATGGAATACAAACGTAACAGTAACAGATTCTAAAGGAGCAACAATTCAATTGGATTTGATATTGAGAATAACTGTACAGTCTACACCTCCTTATTTTGATTATACAGTAACACCGGCGAATAGTACAACTTATGTAGTAGCACCTGGTGGTAATGTAAATTTCAATTTGAAGGCATTGGATAATGACTTTGGAGATGTGGTAGCCATCACAGCTGTAGGTCTCCCGATTGGTAGCAGTTTTGTTCCTGGAGCAGGAAATCCTGCAAATACATCGTTTAGCTGGACACCAACGTTTGCCCAAGTAGGAACTTATGTGGTAAACTTTACTGCGGAAGATAATAACGGAAGCCAAGCAAGTACTGTAGTCAATATTGTTGTTTCTGCTGCTCCATCATTCAATACACCACCAACACCGGGTACTAATAGTACATTCTGTGTACAGCCGGGAAGCAATGTTTCTCATACTTATATGGCAACAGACCCCGATAGTACAGATGTTGTTACACTTTCGGCTACTTCAGGAGTTGCAGCAGGTATGAGTTTTTCACCGGCATTGCCTGTGACTGATACAGGTGCAGCTAGTACATTATTCTCTTGGACACCGGCTGCTACAGACTGGGGACTTCATACTTTGGTAATACGTGCTACTGATAAATACAATGATTATTCAGAAAACACAGCATTCTTTATTGTGAATAATGCACCAACGTTTACATCTCTTCCTATTACAAGCGTTAATGTAGGCCAGTTTTATAGCTATACAGTTACGACAGATGATTTGAATACTGCGCAAGGTGACGAGGTAGGTGTTGAGTCTACCAGCCTCCCTCCATTCCTAACGATTGTGGATAATGGTGATGGAACAATGACGATATCAGGAACACCAACTATGGCAGATGTGGGTACACATAATGTAATGATAGAGATAGAAGATGAAATGAACCATGTGAATGGTACACACTGCGGCAATAATGTACAGACCTATACACTTACTGTTGTTCCTTGCAATTTGAGTATTTCTCACACAGTTACAAATGTTGCTTGTCATGGTGATGCAACTGGTGCTGTTGATATTCATTTGCAAAATGCTACTGCTCCAATAAATTACACTTGGAGCAATGGTGCGACTACAGAAGACATTATGAATGTTGCAGCAGGAACATATACTGTGGCTATTCAAGATGCAAACGGCTGTACCATTGGTGACACAGCTACTGTTAATGAACCTGCAACTGCTGTAAGTTCTAGTGTTTCGGTAAATCCTTCACCAACGATTCCCGGACACGCACCTAATACTATTTACATAGGATACGGAGCACAGTCACTTACATTAAATGGTTCTGCAAATGGCGGTACGCCGGGATACTCTTATAATTGGTCTCCAGCTACTGGTTTGTCAAGCACCAATACTGCATCGACGAATGCATCGCCTACAAGTACTACAGTTTATACACTTACAGTTACCGATGCGAATGGTTGCGTTTCTACGTCATCCGTTACTATAAATGTTGTGAATGCTGTTTGTAGCAATGGAAATGGTAACAGCAACAATAATGGTATCGGAAATGGAAATACAACACCAAGCGGCAATTACAAAGTGATGGTTTGTCATAAAACAGGTAAGTCTTGGAATCAACTTTGTGTAAGTGTTAACGCCGTCGCATCTCATCTAGCACATGGCGATATGGTAGGTCCTTGTCCAAGTAATATGAAACTTGCAATGGAAAATGGCGAAGAAGAAACAGAGATGAAAGATGTGATCGTTTATCCAAATCCTACTACAGGAATGGTAAATGTCATGTTGCCTCATGGTGTTGAAAATGCTCAGATCATCATCGCAGATGTAACAGGTAAGGTAGTGGTAAATACTACTGCCAACCAAGAGAAGAAAGAGTTGAATCTATCAAGTTTATCAAAAGGTGTGTATTTGATTCAAGTGAAAAATAATGAGTTGCAATACCGTAGTAAATTAGTTATTGAATAATAAAGGGTATTTCAACTGGAATAAAATACGGGCTGAAATTTCAGCCCGTATTATTATTGTGTAGAGTAAGCTAACCCAGTTAGGGCATTTCATTTAAGAATTTTTCCGCCTTTATCAAATCGTCGTGTAGTACTCTGTCTTTATCCATAAAACTAACTTCGCTTCTTAATCTTGTCATGATATTTTCTAACACTGGAGAAGATTTTTTAGGTCTGCGAATGTCCAAGGCTTGTGCTGCGGTCAATAATTCGATAGCTAAAACACGTTGTACATTCTTCACCACTTTATAAAGTTTTGTAGCGGCATTGGCACCCATACTTACATGATCTTCTTGTCCATTGCTGCTTACAATACTATCAACTGATGCAGGAGTACAGAGTTGTTTATTCTGACTTACAATAGCAGCAGCGGTATACTGTGCGATCATAAAACCACTATTCACACCGGCGTTGGGAGCAAGGAATGGAGGAAGGTTCCTTTGTCCGCTTACCAAAAGATAAGTGCGACGCTCAGAAATATTTGCCAACTCTGCCAACGCAATAGCAAGAAAATCTAAATTCAAGGCTAATGGTTGTCCATGAAAATTGCCACCACTTAGTATGGCATCATCATCATGAAAAACAATTGGATTATCTGTAACAGAATTGATCTCTGTTTCTACAATTTTTAAAATATTGTCAATAGCATCTTTGCTGGCACCATGCACTTGTGGAATACAACGGAAGGAATACGGATCTTGCACTTGTTCTTTATGCTCTTTCTGTAACTCACTTCCTTCCAGCAATCGCAACATGTTTTGTGCAGTTTCTAATTGTCCTTTGTGTGGTCTCACGCGGTGTATGGAATGTCTGTAAGGTTCGTCTTTTGCCATAAATGCATCGGCAGACAATGCGCTTACAACATCTGCCCATTGGATCAATCTCTTTGTAGCGATTAAGCTCCATACTGCATAGCTGCTCATGAATTGTGTGCCGTTGAGTAAGGCTAATCCTTCTTTAGCAGCAAGTGACATCGGTTGTAATCCTGTTTTTTGTAGAGCTTCAGAAGCACTTATTCTTTCACCTTTATAATATACTTCTCCTTTCCCTAGCAAGGGTAAACTTAAATGTGCTAATGGTGCGAGATCACCTGATGCTCCTAAAGAACCTAATTCATAGACCACCGGAGTAATACCTGCGTTGTAAAATGTGATCAGTCTGTCTATGATCTCTTTTCGTACTCCGCTATATCCTTTGCTTAGTGCATGTACTTTCAGCAAAAGCATCCAGCGTACAATATCCTGAGGTACTTCATCTCCCATACCACATGCGTGTGAGCATACCAGATTTTCCTGTAGCTGCGATAGTTCGTCATCTTCTATTCGGACATTACAAAGCGAGCCAAAACCTGTGTTGATACCGTAATAAGTTTTACCGCCCTTTAATATATTGTCAAGGTATTGGCGATTCGTTTCGATTGCTTTTACTGCTGCTGGAGAGATCTCAAGTGTATGATCATTCCAGTTTTGTAGAAAGTCGATGGAGATGTGTTCAGGAAGTTGCATGGGTGCAAAAGTGAAAATTCATTACGATATTTTCAAAACAAAAAAGCTACTGTTGATAATCAGTAGCTTTAAAATTAAATAATAGAAGAAATTATTCTTTTATTAGCTTTTGGCTTTTGAGCAGTAGATTTTTGTTGTTATAAACTTGAAGAAAATAGATGCCATTGGGCTGATCTTCAAGTATTATTTGCGACCCTTTTACATATTTCACAAACTGACCAAGAGCATTGTACAAATAAAGTTGAACGTTTGCAGGTACACCAAACACATTTACCAAGCTGCGAGTAGGGTTGGGTGCTACAACTATCTTTGAACTTTTGATGCTTTCAACACTTAGCGGGGGTGGTGGCTTAGGTATATCCAGCTTTGCTACCCATATATCATATTGCCCGCCTTTAAACCCACTTACATGTCCTCCATCTGCTGTACAATAGCCTGTAATAATTACACTTGTATCTACCGATTGCGCTATTCCAAACGCAACTTCTTTGCCAGGTGCTGGTCCACCAAATGCTTCTTCCCAGATCTCATTACCGTCTTTATCTAATTTAAACACCCACATATCGTAGTCAAGGGTATCGCCGGAGATGTTGAGGTTAGGAGAGTTTGTGAGACCTGCTGCAATGAAAGAGCTGTCCGGCATTTGAACAAGATAAAAGACTTCATCATCTTTTGTGCTACCCACCGATTTTTGCCATACTACATTGCCAGTAGCGTTAAGTTTCACGATCCATGCATCATAATCTCCATGGTTGCCAGTTACGTTGCCATTGGTACTATTGCTCCAACCGGAAAAGACAAAACCTCCATCGTATGTGTATTCAATACACCCTGCAAGTCCGTGATCTCCAAAATGATCTAAGTTAGTGCCGCCTAGTGGTCGTTGCCAAATGATAGAGCCGTTATCACCATCAATCTTTACTACCCAACAGTCTTCTGCGCCATGATGTCCCACCACGTCGCCATCGAAGGATTTTACAGAACCGGCTAATACATAGTTGCTATCAGGGGTTTGTATTATTGCGGTGAAGTGATCTTCGGCACTACCACCGTAATTTTTTTGCCATTCCACCTTTCCGGTATCATCAAGTTTTACGACCCATGCGTCTTCATCTCCTTTGTTAATATTAGAAGCCAAGTCGCCGTCGATAGATCGAGACCAACCTGCAAAGGCATATCCGCCATCAAATGTTTGGGTTATTGATAACGCAAGGTCCATTTGACTGCCACCGTAAGATTTTTGCCACTGAATAACTCCCGATGCATTTAGTTTTATGACCCAAGTATCATAATTACCATAATTTGTATCAAGGTCTCCATCGTTTGAACTTGAATATCCACAAATGATATAACCATTGTCGTTTGTTTGTTGCATGAATGTACCGCGGTCAAACTGAGTACCTCCCAACGATTTTTTCCAAAGGATAGTGCCGGTTGGGGTCAGTTTTGCAACATATAGATCGCTAACACCGTGGATGGGTAGTACATCTCCATCTGAAGAAGAGCTGAGCCCTAAAAGCAAATAGTTGTTATCGTTGGTTTTTATAATGAATCTACCTTCATCGTAAGAAGTGCCACCTACACATTTTTGCCAAGCCAATGTAGTTTGCTGTGCATTCGTAGATGTACAACAAAAAAACAAGAGGCAAGAACTAAGAAAGATTTGTAAAGAATGTTTGCTCATGAGTATGGGTTTTTAATTAGGTAGTAAATATAAAAAAGGATTGTTGAAATAATAGTGTATCTTCGATATTATTAATGTCTTAAAAAAGCTATCAATAATGCCGAAAACTATCGCTAATCACTGGGCTAACAATATACGACATTTGCGCCGCCGCAAGCATCTTTCGCAAGACGAAATGGCTTTTAACCTTGGGGTATCTCGCTCCAAACTGAATGCGCACGAGAACGGACAAACCATAAATCCGACCGTGGATGATTTGGTCAGTTTTTCCAACTATTTTAAACTAAGCATCGACAATCTCATCAAAACAGACCTTGCCAAACTCTCGGAACTGAAACTTCGTGAGTTGGAAGCAGGTAATGATACTTATACAAAAGGTACACAGTTGCGCATTCTTGCCACGACCGTTACACCGGATAATAAAGACAATATTGAGTTCGTTTCACAACGTGCAAAGGCTGGCTATCTGACCGGCTACGCCGATCCTGATT
>CBFGYQ010000122.1:0-6268 GCA_965652995.1 uncultured bacterium | reverse complement strand
TTATCTAACACGCCGTTTACAAAATGACCGCTTTGAAGAGTACTGTAGCGTTTGGCTATTTCAATATATTCATTGATGGTCACTTTAGTTGGTATCGTTGGGAAATAAAGCAACTCGCACACACCCATTCTCAGCAATAAAAAATCAATCAAAGCGATGCGCTCCATATCCCAATTGGTAAGTTTTGGTTGGATGAGTTCCATACAGTATTCTTTCTTTTCCAACACTGTTTTCAACAATTCATGACTGTACTCTCTCTTCTCAGTAGAAACCATTTTGGAGTAATCAACCTTACTATTATTCTTGAAGAAGTTCTCCATCAACATCATCGTCATTTCTTTATCATCTTCCCAATCGTTTAGTTCTTCTCCAAAATGCTCCATCAAGTTCTCATTATCCAACATCACTTTCTCCCATATAAAACGAACTATCTCCTTTTCAGACTTCTGAACTCTTTCCTCGTTTGCGATATATGCCTTGTACTCGTCTGTTGTTTCCAGCTTCAAGAAAAGTTTTTTTATCCATTCATCATTAAGCCCATGGATAATAGAAGGTTCTTTGGCTTTTTCAATAAAGCTTTTGTTGGTTGTAAGGGTTTTTAAAAAACTGTTATCTACAATCTTTGTACTTGCAGTTAAGTCTTCTTGTGTAGGTAAATATTTAGAAGCGCGAGCAGCCGCATTTTTTGATGCATAGCCCGCTATTTTATTTATGTATTCCAGGGAAATAACAAATAAGTCTAAACCACGTTTCAATTTTTCGTTGAGAATGGTAAGACCTTGCTCATAACCTTCGGGCGTAGCAATATCCATGCTTTCCAAAGTATAAAGCGTTTGCATCACTTTCACACGTATATTCCTGCGACTGATCATTTTCTATTAATAAGCTCTATTGAGCCGCGCAAAGGTAGGGAATTGCTACTCCAAACCGAAATAACATAAGAAAACCCAATTAGAAATTCCACACATTAACTATAATAAAAACTATCATTAGTTTCGCCATTATGAATTATTTGGGACATGCATACTTGTCGATGGGAAACGAAGAAGTGCTTGCAGGTAATATGATGGGTGACTATGTGAAAGGTAAAGCTGTGCTAGAAACATATCCCGACGGAATAAGAAAAGGATTAATGTTACATAGAAAAATAGATTCATTTACGGATGCACATCCCGCAGTTTCCAGAGCCAAAGTGTTTTTTCGTAAAGATTATGACTTGTATGCAGGTGCTATTGTTGATATTATTTTTGATCATTTTTTGGCTAATGACCCAAAACATTTTGCGTCAGAAACTGCCTTGTTCACCTTTACACAAAATACCTATTCAGCACTTAATAAATACAGCACAATCTTTCCGGAAAAGTTTGCAGATATGTTTCCATATATGCAGTCTCAAAATTGGTTGTATCATTATCGCACGTTGCAAGGTGCACAAAAATCTCTAAAAGGACTACATCACAGAGCAAAGCACATGCCCGCTAGTGATGATGCATATAAGACACTCATTGGTCATTATTATCAACTAGCACAATGTTACTATGAATTTATAGATGCAATAATACCCTATGTTAAAGTTGAGTTAACCGAGCAGTAAGCTTTTGAAGCTATTTTTACTTTTACAGCTCACAGTTTCCACTAATGAAAATCCACTTCAACTTCTATACATTAATCGTTTTTTTTACAACTGCTTTACTTGCGTGCCAATCTGAATCTGACAAGGTCTCTGCACGTCCAAAATTTATTGTACCTGTTGACAAAACACCGGTAAATGGTCTGCAATATGCCGATACTACTTCACCGTACTATACAGGATTAATTGCTAAGCTAGATTCTTTTTATAAGGTGCAGGTGAGAGCGGGTTTTAACGGAAGCGTATTACTACAGGAAAAAGGAAAGATTTTTTACGAGAGATATTATGGATATCAAAACAAAGAAGCCCACAACGTTCTCCGCTATAATAGTTCTTCGCAACTAGCTTCTACTTCAAAAACCTTTACAGGAGCAGCTATTCTTTATCTGTATCAACACAAATATTTGAATATTAATGATAAAGTAAAAGATTACTTACCCGATTTCCCTTATCAGGATGTAACTATTAAAATGCTTTTGGATCATCGTTCTGGAATTCCCGACTATCTAAAGTGGTATGGTAGATATGTAAAAGATACAAAAACACCTGTTTACAATGATGATGTTTTGGAATTGTTTAAAAAATACAAACCCAAGCAAGACTTCAAAACAAATACTGCGTTTAAATATAGCAACAGCAATTTTTTGATATTGGCTTCAATTGTCGAAACTGTAACAGAGATGAAGTATAGCACTTTTATGCAGAAGTATATTTTTGAACCAC
Source organism: uncultured bacterium (assembly GCA_965652995.1). Lineage (GTDB taxonomy): Bacteria > Bacteroidota > Bacteroidia > Chitinophagales > Chitinophagaceae > JAFIGV01. Next base: position 3,915 of record CBFGYQ010000122.1, on the reverse strand, counting down.
TCGGGATGAAAAACACCTTTGTATACGATCCTGCCGATGGACTTCCTACAAATGCTACAATAAGCTATAAGTCAAACTGGACACGTGAACCGGATATGTTTGCTGATGGCGTATACGGGGATAAAGGCATCTATAGTACTGTACGCGATATGTATTTGTGGGATCAATCTTTCTATCAAAAAAAATTGCTCTCAAATGAAACAATGGAATTAGCCTATGGACCTTGTTCGTTTGAAAAACCCGGGATTAAAAATTATGGTTTAGGGTGGCGTATGTTATGTTTCCCAAGCGGTAATAAAATCGTTTACCATAATGGTTGGTGGCATGGCAACAACACTGTTTTTTATCGTTTCATAAAAGACAATATGACGTTTATTATTTTGGGTAATAAATACAATAGTAATATTTATCGTCAAACAAAGGTTTTGTATAGCCTTATTCGTAACGTTCCGGTAAGCGAAGGTTTTGACAATGATTAACCCTTTGCTTATGTTGCGTCTAGCTTAGAATTTTTATTACATTTATACGACATCAATTTTCATCTTAGAACATGAAGCGGTTACTATTACTGCTTTTATTTGTAGGCCTCACTGCCCGCCTAGCTTTCGGCTCTATAACCACCGATAGCTTGGCTACGTTAGTACGTCTTGAAACCAAATCCACTAACAAGCTAAATCTTCTTTTGCAATTATGCGAACTCCACCGTAGTTATGCGATAGACAGTTTGTATGTTTATTCGGGTGAAGCAATAAAAGTCTCAAAGCAAATCAACAGCCCATCGCTATATGCAAAAGCAAAATTTTTTCGTGGTGTTTATTATTATCGGGTAAGTAAAATAGATAGCCTGAACGCTACTGTTGCAGAGGTGAAAAATATTTTACTAAAGACATCATCAAATCCCAACTTATTAAATGGATGCGGACTCCTACTTGCCGGCGGATACATGAAAAAAAATCGCCAAAAAGAAGCAATGATGCAATACTATGAAGTGCTTGAAAAAGCTACAGAAGTAGGTGATAGTTTGTCTTACTTTACGGCGATCAATGGTGTAGGATGGAGCAATATGGAACTGAACCGCTATGATGATGCCATATCCTGGTTTCATAAAGGCATTAAAACACCTGCTAGCTACCATGTAGAAAGAAATAAGATATCAATGTACACAAATATTGCATCCTGCTACGGAAGCATAGGCAAGTTGAATATCGCTAGACGCTATGTAAATGAAGGATTAGAATTAGCAAAAAAGCATAATGATATTTTCTCTATACACAATGGGCTTAATATTTTAGGGAATATATACATCAGCGAAGGAAAAACAAATGAAGCAATAACATGTCTCACACAAGCAGCAGATATGAGAAAGCTTATAGGGGATCCATTTTTCACAGTATCTGACATGTCTCAACTTGCAAAACTTTATGCTAGCAAGAAAGAATATGCCCAAGCGATACAACTTGTAAAAGGTGCGGTACAACTTGCAAAAGAGAAAAACATTGATGCTAAATTGCCTTTCTTATATAATACGCTATCAGAGATTTATTATCAACAAGGGAATTATCAGGATGCATATATAATGCTTTCACAGTTAAATGTTTTAAAAGATGAACGTTACCAAAACGTGCCTGCTAAAGAACTTGAGGAATTGCAACTGAAATACGAGACATCAGTAAAAGAAAATACCATACAAAAACAACGTTTTGAATTATCAAGAAAAAACTATTTGCTTTTTGGTGTTGTGTGTCTGCTTTTATTAAGTTCTATATTAGGATTTGTTATTTACAAAAATTCTAAAAACAAACAAACCATTAAACTACAAGCTGCTCTGGCGAAGGAAAGAGAAGATAATGCAAAAGCTATATTGGAGGTAGAAGACAAAGAGCGAACTCGCTTTGCCGTAGAGCTTCATGATGGCTTAGGACCTATGTTGAGTGCTGTGAAATACAACCTATCAGGTATCTCTGCTAAGATGAATACTTTGAATGAGGAAGATAAATCTGTTTTCGAGAAGACAATGAAAATCCTAGATGAAAGCTGTAGAGAAGTGCGGCAGGTATCTCACAGCATCATGCCAAATGCCTTACTTAAGAATGGACTTGTGAACGCCATTAGAGATTTTGTAAGTAAAATTGATAACAGTAAACTACTAGTACAACTCAACATTTCGCAATTGGATAGAAGTCTTGACCCTAAAGTAGAAATTGCAGTTTACAGGATTATTCAGGAATGCGTAAGTAATGTCATAAAACATGCTGAAGCTACCAAACTAAATGTTTCTATGCTGCAAGATGAAGATGGATTAAGCATAGCGATAGAAGACAATGGAAAAGGATTCGATGTATCTCAAGTGAATTATAATGGAATTGGGCTAAACAATATCGCTACAAGAGTACGTTATTTACAAGGAACGTTTGAAGTAGATTCGCGCCCTGGTAATGGTTCTCTTATTATTATTCATATTCCCTAATTACAATTTCTCCCAATGTTGTTTATGACCGAAGCCACGTGCATTGTCTGTAAACTTGATTTTTTTCAGCTCTATACAATATATTTTACCCGGCACAGCCATAGCAAAAGGAAACCGTAAGTAATAAGATGATGAAGCCTTCATTGCAATATCAAAACTTTCTTTCATCATTACGCCCTCAAACTGCACTCCGCGCAACGTAGATAGATCTATCTGCTCAGGTATAATCGTTCCCGCCACAAGAGCGTTTTGTTCAAGAATTTTCTCATGGTGCGTACCATAGGACGATTTATAAATTAATATTCCTTCGTTTTCTAAGAAAGAGTAATAGCAATTGAAACAATAAGGTTGCTGTTCATCTGCACCACATACGGTAGCTACTTTGCATTCATTAATGAAGTCTACAATTTCTTTATCCATCTAAAAAATGTTTTTGATGTTACAATTGCTAGTGCTTGTGGCATTGCATTTGATTAACTAAATTTAGATAAAACAAATGAAGTATGGAACTTAGTGAAACATGGTTTATGGAAGGGTATGTAGATTTTGAGTTGCAAAAGTATCGCCTTCTTAGTTATTTGAAAGAAGTACAAAATCATTTTAATGAAAACAAACTCTACCCTCATTTGTCTGATGTGATCTTTCATTACAATAATCTTGTGTCCTTCAGAAACAACAAACGTTTTCTTCAAGAACAATTTCCTAAAAGGTTAGATGGTGTGGACATGAAAAAATTGGAAGTATTATACGAAAAGATATTAGCAGATGATACGTTGATGCAAGAATTAGAAAACATTACAGCATTCAGTGTTCAACGTATGAAACATACAATAGAAGCTGGTGCGGAAATATACGAACTTATAGAGAGCCATACGCAAATAGAACCAATAGGTATTTTACCTCTTTATAAAAATGAAGGTTATATACTATTAGCTCAGGCAAATGCATCTTCTATAAATGCATACTCATATACTATTACCCTATTTGAAGATAAGAATGCGCGTTACAAAGGTGTGCGTATGGAGTATATCGATACATGGAAAAAGAATATTGTAAACACTTATCCGCAAGTAAAGAAAGACATCATAAAAACTATTCGAGCACTTCCAAATCCTGCAGTATTCTCTATTGAAACACAATTGCAATTACCCGTTGAAGAAACACTATTGCCTATTGCAAAAAGAATGTTAGTTAAGCAAATTGGGAAGTATGCTGCATGAGTTAGTTCATGTATTTTCTTTAGCGAGTTCTATTTGCTTTCTTGTTGGCAATAGTATCAATCGCAGTGTCGTGTCGTCTGTTATATAACTAATTGCCCAGTTAATAAAGACAATCAGTTTATTCTTGACACTTAGAATAAGCATAAGGTGAAGAAACATCCAGACCAACCATGCGAAAAACCCTTGAAAACTAAATGAAGGCAAATCTACAACTGCTTTTCTTTTACC
>CBFGYQ010000121.1:0-6273 GCA_965652995.1 uncultured bacterium | reverse complement strand
GCAAGAGTAAGTGACATGCACGTTTGTCCGATGGTAACAGGAGTAGTACCACACGTGGGCGGTCCTATTTTACCTGCCGGCTCACCTACAGTTTTGATTGGAGGTCTCCCCGCAGCACGCGTTGGAGATATGTGCACATGTGTTGGCCCACCTGATACTATAGTAAAAGGAAGCACGGGCGTCATGATAGGAGGAATGCCGGCAGCAAGAATGGGTGATATTACTTCACATGGAGGCAATATCGTATTGGGTTGTTTTACTGTACTTATTGGTGAAGCGAGTGCTGGAGGCGGCGGTGGTGGCGCAGCAGGCGGTGGCGCAGGTGCATCTGGAATGTCTGCCGGGCAAGCTGCAGGTTCTGCTAATTCAAATTCATTATCGCAAGCAGCTGAGAATGGTGATGAAACAGCACAAAAAACCACTCCTGAAGATTATAGTGCTCAATATACTTTGGTAGATGAAGCAGACCAACCCGTAAGTGGCAGAAAATATCAAATACGTACACCCGATGGCACTATCCACGAAGGGAAAACAAATAGTAGCGGTCAAACAGAAAGCATTTCCGGTGTAACTACCGGTGAATGTACTGTGAGTTATTTTAACTAGATCAAGCGATGGCTGGAGAACAAACACAAGACACACATAAAGAGAATGGGCTAAGGCAATTAGTTGTTTTTGTTCGTCAAAAAGCACCGTCAACAGGATTGGACGGAGGCTTGGCTGCTGCTGAAAGCATGGTTGATAAAGTGACAGGCGCAGTAGAAGGCGCAGCGAGTGCAGTAGAAGGTGCGATGGCAAGCATTCCGGGTTTGAACATGCTTATCAAAGAAGACAAAAAAGAAAGTACATCCCAAGATAAATACAACTACTTCGAAAATTATTCTCAATGGGATAAAGTAATAGACCAAGTGGAAGACGGGCTAACTGACATGAATGAGAACAGTGCGATCATAAAATATGACTATGATGCAAAAGATGCTGATGGAAGAAAACAAAATGCACAATCTCTTTTAAGCCAAATAAAATCTAAAGTAAGTAGTTGGAGAAATTATACATCAGACATTCATTTCGTAGGCTTGGCAGATGGAGGGAATATCTCTAATGAATGTGCTAATCTTCTTGCAAGTGACGGTAGCTTCAATGCTGATAAATGGACTATCCGTTCTATCACTTATATAGGAACTCCACTTTACAAAGAAGAAAACAAACTTGACAAGGACAAAGTAAAAAATTGCAAGACCACGTCATTTGGCAACCGTTATGACCTTACGCAAATGGCTGTCGGTTATTTCGAGCCTTACAACACACTTATTCAACAAATTAAAGACAGCAACAAAGGAACGCTATCGCTTTTTATAGGTAAAATAAAAATGCACATGGTACAGGCTTTAGCTGTAATTCTTAAAGGCGCAAGTGTTGGTACCAGCAGCAATGGACAATCTCCTGACCAATTATATAACGGGGTGAAAGATGAAGTGGAAGGATTGGTAAAAGAAATTGTAGCAAGTGTAAAGCAATTGATTGAAGAAGGATTGGGAATGATAAAGCCGGGTGATTTACCTGATTTCAATAACATGATCGGCGGTTATGATCAAATCCCATCGCAAGTGATGGGAGAGCTAAAAACAGGTATTGATAATTTTAAAAAAAAGTTGAAAGATAAGGGTGACAAAATAGTTAAAGACAAAAAAGTAGATGATGGTTTAGGCTTATCCGATCTTTCAGAAATATTGAATTGTCTTTGTCCACTTTTTGATACACTCACGAAGTCAATGCGTTTCTTCAGCTACAATGAGAAAGGTAGCAAAGAGCTTTCTGCACAAATAATAGATGCCTGTAAAATTGAAAAAGTTTACACCCCTTCAGCAGATACGCCCAAATGGTTGGATATAGATAATGACTTGATTGCGGGCGCAGCCGAAGCAGCAAAAAACCAACAACCAGATCTATCAGCAACATTACTCAGCCAAGTGAAATCATTGTTGACAGAAGCTACAAAAAGGACGAATACGGTGAGCGATATGAATGGCGATGAGAAATCGAAATTAGCACAAGCCATATTTGTGATGATGACACCTATGCTACCTTCCAAAATTGATTTTTATAAAAAACTCATCAACGCTATCCCTTTCAATCTCGGAGAACTTACTAAGCAAATTACTGCTAACGAATACTTGAAAAAGATGACAGGACCGTTAGAAAAAATAGGTATCAAAACTCCTCCAAAATTGCAGAAATCCGTAGATGATTTTGATAGTGAATTTAAACGAATAACAGGCTATGTGAACAAGAACAATTACAAAACACAAGAGAAAGCAGACAGCATGTATCTAATTCATAACAGTCACAATCTCATGCTATCAAAATGTTGGGGTTTTATTGGTTCTCACATAGATAAGCAAACAGGAATACAGAAATACAAGCAAGACCAAGGCTTTGCAAATCTCCCGACAGTAGATGAAAACAAGTATGTGAAACAAGGAGATGCTGAGATAAAGAATAATATACCTACGAAGAAAGTGGAGGAAGAACCTGCGAATGCATAAACTGAACATAACCTATGTCTGTAGAATTAACCCATACCGTCAGAGTTAGAAATAGCACACCAAGTATTCCACTTAGATATTTCTCTTTTAAAATTGAAGGATCATTAGAAATACAATACGGTTTTAGTCATGAAACAGATGATATCAATATGTCAGTAGGGACTGTCGAAACTTATTCACCTACAGGAGTTTCAACTGAAACAACTGCAACCGTTGGTGCAGAAGTTTATAGTGCGTGCGAGGACTCAATAAGAATTTCCATTGAAGAAAAACTAGGCGGATTGTTTGATTACATTACAGGCGGTGCGGAAGATAAAACACCTGAACAAGTAATTGCCGAAGTTACATCCGTAAATATCAGGTGGAGAGGAGCTAGAGGGGGAGAGTTTGAACACACTAGTGTGGTAGCAGAAATTGCTCCTTTCGGTGCATTTATTGAAGACGCAACGTTTATAAATATTGCTGTAGAATTACGGTTTGAGCAAAGTCTTATACAAGTTAGAAGTTCAAGAATAGGTGTGACGGGTGGTTATACTGCCTCTGTGCCGGTAGCCGTAACGCGCGCTGGAATTGTAAGAATCAGCTCCATGTTTTATCGCGGAGCAATCCGTGCGGCTCAAACAACTATGCGAGTGGGCTCTTGGATATCCAGAGCATTTGCCGCATCCGGTGCTACAGGAGAAGCGTTACTAATTGGAGGTGTTGTAGCGGGTGGTGCCTTAGCAGGCGGTGCTGCAGCTACCGGATTCTGTATGTGGTTGTTAGACCGAGCTCATCGAACCGGAAGTGCCAGAGGTTTAACTAATCAAATGGCATCAGGTTTTGTAAGGTACTTATTTGATAGAGATAACATTTTTGCAAACCTGGTAGAACGTAGAGGGAGTTTGTACAGTGCAAGAGTGCGTGGAGGCAATATGGCTTATCGGGATGTTAGAGCTACATCAGAAGCTTATGTGAAAGACACATGGAAAGTAAGGCTTTTCCCTGACCAACCACGACTTGTTAAAGACAGTTACGTTCGTGCCAACATTGGCGATGCGATTTATAGGATGATGGTAATATTAGATGCGAGTGGGTTAGGTTATGATGCCGATGATATTATCAGGACGTAGATTTCACTTCTTGCCGTAGAACACCAAAAGGGAACGAATAGTAATAGATTTTGTAAATTGATTTAATAACGAATACATCATGCTCACACTCACAGAATACACCTTCTCCGAAAAAACGAAACAAGCTTTACACATCGCTTCGCAGATCGCTAAAGATAATATGCACGATTGCTACAGCGCAGCACATTTGTTGAAAGCTTTGATGCATAAAGACCTTCCATTGCTGAAATTTCTAGAAGCACAAGGTGTGGATGTGTATTATCTGGAAGAATGGGCAGAGATACGTTTAGAAAGTTATCCGCGTAGTGGTAAACCTACGGATAATCCTCCGGCAGATGAAGACCTTGAACCAATGTTTAAAGAAGCAGATCATTTGCGGTTGAAATTGCACTACAATTCCATAGAACCTGAATGTTTGCTGATTGCGCTTTCTACACCCGGTGTGGTATTTTCCTATGAGCAATTAAAAACCTATCCCGTTTCTTCTGCACAGTTGATACAATGGTATGAAAACAATGCCGGAGCAAGTGCCGCAAAATCTAATGGTACTGCTACACCCGGTGAAGTAAAACGACAAACCGCCAACGCAACCTTCGAAGCACTCAATAAATATTGTATTGACAAACTAGCACAAGCAAAAACGAATACAGAAAATCAAGTCATAGGTCGTGACAAAGAGATACGTCAGATGTGTGAGATCATATCTCGCAAAAGTAAATCGAATGTCATCATCACCGGGGAAAGCGGCGTTGGTAAAACTGCTTTGTTAGACGGATTCGCAATGGCTGTGGCAACAGACCATGTACCGCAACATCTTCGCAATGTGGCTATTTATGAATTGGATAATGGTGCATTGACAGCAGGTGCCGCTTACAAAGGCGAAATAGAAGACCGAATTCACAAGATCATTCGCGAATTATCGAACCTTGAAAAACCTATTCTTTTCATTGATGAAATTCACACGCTTATTGATAAAAACAATCCGAATGGTGGTGCAACAAGCATTCTAAAAGCGGAACTAGCAAAAGGAGTTTTGACGGTTGTAGGAACGACTACAGTTGATGAATATCGTAAGAGCATCGAAAAAGATGAAACCTTTAGCAGAAGATTTGAGGTGATTAAAATCTCTGAACCGGATGCAACCGTAGCAGAAAAAATGCTCCGTAACCAAGCCGACAATTATCAGAAACATCACAATCTTTCCATCTCCGATGCTGTATTCCCAGAAACCATAAAATTGGCGAAGCGTTTTATTAAAGACCGTAAACTTCCTGACAGCGCATTGGATTTATTAGACAGAACTTTAGCGGTTTGTAGAATGATGGCAGATACAGCCGCGCAAGATGTAGAGAATTTCAAAACGAAATTGAAAGAATTGGGTGAGACTCCCAACGAAGAACAACTGCAATGGGTATATCATGAAACGCAAACAGGTTTCAGTCCGGTGTTGTTGGCGCGCCATAATGAAGAGAAGGAGTTTAAAAAATTACAAGGTGCGAATGAAATGCTAGACTTCATGAACAATATGTTGGATAGCCTTGCAGGCATTGCAGCCAATGAAAAGAAAGACATTGATGATACAGATTTGCGTGCCGTGGTGGCAAACATTACAGGCATCCCGATAGGAAAAATACAAACGAGTGAACAACAGAAACTTGTAAACATGGAAGACCATCTTCGCCAACGTGTGATAGGTCAAGACCATGCATTGAAAACAGTTTCGGATGCAATATTGGAAAGTCGTTCAGGTCTCAATAAGGCAGGACAACCAATCGCATCATTTTTCTTCCTAGGACCAACTGGTACCGGTAAAACAGAATTGGCAAAATCACTTGCAGAGTTTTTGTTTCAGGATGAAAATTCCATCATTCGTTTTGATATGAGTGAGTTTAAAGAGGAACATTCTGCTGCGTTGTTGTATGGCGCGCCTCCCGGTTATGTGGGTTATGAAGAAGGCGGTATGTTGGTGAATAAAATTCGTCAGCAGCCGTATGCGATTGTGTTGTTTGACGAAATTGAAAAAGCGCATCCTTCGGTGTTTGATATCTTCTTGCAAATCCTGGATGAAGGTAAAATGCATGACAGGCTGGGTAAAGAAGGTGATTTCTCGAATGCTGTTATTTTATTCACGTCTAACATTGGCGCGGAAAATATCATTCAAAGCTTTGGTGAAGGAAAAATTCCAAAGTCGGATGAGTTGATGGAAATTATGGCGCGTTACTTCCGTCCGGAGTTTTTGGCGCGGGTTACAGAGATCATTCCTTTTGCGCCAGTGAGTAAAGAAAATGTGGTGCGAATATTTAATATTCACTTAAAACCACTCCTGAAACAATTAGAACAACAAGGTATAAGTTTGAGTGTAACCGAAGCCGCACAAGAGCATTTAGCCAATTTGGGCTTTACACCTAAGTATGGTGTCCGTCCGCTAAAAGGTGCAATACGAACTGCTTTACGCAAACCTTTGAGTCGAATGATCATCAATCAGGAAATAAAGAACGGAGATAAAGTGACGGTAGGTGTGCAGGAAAATGAAGGTGTGAAGGAATTGGATTGGGTGATTGGGTAAATAGTTGATTGGTTGAATAGTGATTAGGAACGTTGAGAGTAGATATAGT
>CBFGYQ010000120.1:0-6289 GCA_965652995.1 uncultured bacterium | reverse complement strand
TGCAAAACTCTTGGAAATCACAGACAGAAAAGAAAAAACAGAACTCATTATAGCCCCTACCATTCGCGAAGCCGATGGATTAGCGATGAGTTCGCGCAACAGGAGGCTCACAGAACCTCAAAGAGCATTGAGCGGTTTGCTATACCAATGTCTTGTATCTATTCAAACAAAGCAAAACAGTGGCAACTTTACAATTGTTCAAAAAGAATGCATGGACTTATTAAAGTCGAAAGGTTTTGAACCGGAATACGTAGCTCTTGCCAATACAGAAGCGCTTGAATTGATGGATGAGTATAACGAAAAAGTGCCAATGGTAGCACTTATCGCTGCAAAAATTGGGGATATAAGACTTATAGATAATTTGCTACTCAATCCATAGTCCTTCTATTAAAATTTCATATTCACTCCTAGCATCCAGTTGAAACCTGCTTGCGGATAATAATAATTGTCAGTGTATTGAGCACCGTTGTAAACGTAGGCATAAGTATAGCCGTTACTCACATACTTTTTATTAAGCACATTATTCAATCCTAGAATAAAATTCAGTTCTTTAAACGGACGGAAATTAGCCGTATATCTTAGTCTTACATCACTTACAAAATAGGCATTCATACTTCTTGCATCGTTGCTCGTATTATCCAAAAATTGTTTACCTACATATTTTCCTAGCAATTCTATTTCAAAAGATCTTGCGGTGACATTATTATAAAAAGGGATAAACGTAATGCCGCCTGCACCGATGATGTTTGGAGAGAAAGCAATATCGGTTGTGCCGTGTCCTACAGAATCTTGCATACCGGAATCCCAATTATCTACAAACTCGCTGAAGTTGGTGATTTTATTTTGCGAGAAGGTTGCATTTGCATTCAATCTTAACCACTCTGTAGGTTTCATGGCAGCTTGCAATTCTATTCCTGCACGGTAACTTTCAGGGACATTGGTACGATTGTAAGCTCCCACATCATTTATTTTTCCTGTGAGGATCAGCTGGTTTTTGTAACGCATATAATATCCATTAACCGAAGCATTCCATTTGCGTTTATTAACCTCATAACCGGCTTCAATGTCCATCAATCTTTCGGGTTTTGGAAGGTTGGAAGGAGACGCTTCAAAATCATCGCGGTTCGGTTCTTTATTAGCTATAGCAATAGAAGCATAGAGTTTTTGTTTTTCCGAGAATGTGTTTTTCAACAAATAAGTAATACCAGCTTTAGGATTGAAAAAGGTGTAATCTGCATTGACATTTATCGAAGGATTTTTTCTAAAACCGTGAATGTTGTAAGCAATTGTTCTTACTTGTAAGTCAGCAAACAAAATCAGTTTATCATTGATAGTGTGTTGTCCTTTTGCATAAATATTGAAGTCATTTTTCTGAGTTGGTAAATTGTACCATCTATAATCATTTGGAACGCCACCTTCCTGCGCCCATTTTATAAAACCATAATGCTTGCCGCTATACTGTGTAAACGCACCGCCAAGAGTAAGTTGTGTGTTCTGCTTGGAATATTGCAGCGCGAAAACAGAACCGTAATAATAATTATCCAACCAAAGCTGACGAATGATGTCACTATCGGTGGTGGTATCTGAAGAAGGTGAAACAACATCCGGCAATCCATAATCTCCATAGCTTTCAAAAGGTTTATATTCTTCATAATATCCTTTGCCGCGCGTCATAAAACCTGCAACATTAAGCGTTAGATTTTTTGTAAAAGAATGATCGAAGAATAGTTGATAGTAATCTTGTCGATAGTTGTCTGTTTGATTTTTGTAGGTGAAATAGTTGTATTTGCGAGGGTCTGTATGGAATAGATTTACAGAATCTTGTGGCGTAAAATAGAGGTAGTACTGATTGTGTTGATAATGTCGTTCAAGTTCTGATCTGTTTCCCGTCAACTGTGCTTCGTGCACACCATTCCAAGCCTGTCCTGTTTTTTCATTTCCTGTCATAAACATGAACCGGAGTTTTGTCTTGTCAGAAACATTCCATCCTGAAAGAAATTGCAACGCTTTCAATTCCGATGCTGAACGCTCTCTGAATCCATCTGAACTGATGTGTGATAAACGAAGATCAAATTGCAATCCATTCTTTAGCAAACCTGAACCAAGTTTTACTGTATTCTTCCATGTATTAAAAGAACCAAAGCTATTATTGATTTCCGCACCTGCCGTTTGCATTTGTTCCAGATTGCTGATGCTCATCGTAGCACCAAAAGCACTAGCTCCGTTTGTGGAAGTTCCTACACCTCTTTGCAATTGAATAGAACTGGTAGACGATGACAAGTCAGGAAAATTCACGAAGAAAACTCCTTGTGATTCTGCATCATTTACCGGAATACCGTTAAATGTTACATTCATACGCGTACCATCAGTACCACGCACTCGCAGTGAAGAATAGCCAACTCCATTTCCCGCGTCGGAAGTTGCGACAGCAGATGGAGTATATTGCAAAAGGTAGGGAATGTCTTGCCCTAAGTTTTGCTTTTCAATTTCTTCTTTTCGAAGTTCTGTTTTAGTGAATGGCGAATTAGAACCGGCACGAATAGCTCGTATTTCTATCGGCATCAAATCTTGTTCAGGAATAGCTGATGTGTCAGGTGTTTTTTGTTGTGCAAATGCAGAACTACCCATCAAAATAGTTGCTGCAAAGAAAAGCGGATGTGTACGTATCATAACTTATTGTTCTTTCTGAAAATGAATTATATACGCCATGAAACCGCACATGCAATTACACAATAGTTCTGCTGATAAGTGTTTCAACGCACTATTAATTAATTGAAATGTTTGGGATCTTACATTCCCTAACCGGCATTACCCTGTCTAGGTTCATCGGGTATGATCTCAGCCTTTGACTGTTCAGGCACCCCGTGCAAATAATTTGCGCTGCAAATGTAGGAATTTTTAGGTCGTAATTTATTGTTTAAAAAATTTGTATTTAATAGGCATTATTACTTATCTTCGGCAACACTTAAAACAAATAATAAATTAGTGAACATGAAAAAATTATTACTAACAGCGCTTGCAGTAATTTCATTGTGCAACGCGCAAGCTCAGCAACGCTTGGTTCTCTTCGAAGAATTCTCTGGAGAAAATTGTGGTCCATGCGCCGCCGTTAATCCTGGTCTTTGGAGTTTAATTAGTGCGTCCGGAAATGCATCCAAAGTACTAATGATTAAATATCAAGTTCCAATTCCTTCAGCTGGGCCTTTGTATTATCAAAACACAGCTGATCCTGGTGGGAGAAGAACTTACTATGGTGTTTCTTCTGCACCTAATGCTAGAATGGATGGTGTTGTAGAACCTTGGTCTTCAATTTCTGGCAACGATGGACATCCTGCTGATCTAACCCAGTCAGATATTGATACTAGAGCGGCTATTTCTTCGCCATTTAATATCACTGTTACACCAACCGTTACTGGTGTGAATAACCTTTCCGTTAGTGTTCAAGTAAATGCTGTGAGTGCATATACAGCCACTACAGCTAAATTACACGTTGCACTTATTGAAACCATGTATTTTGACGAAGCACCAGGTACTAATGGCGAAACAGATTTCCATAATGTAGTTCGTAAGATGTATCCTGGTCCTAGTGGGCAAGCCATTTCAAATACTTGGACAAGTGGTCAATCTAATACCTACACTGCGACTGGTACTATTCCTGCTTACGTTGATAGGTCAAATGATTTGTATATCGTAGCTTGGATACAGGATGATGGAGATCAAACTATAGCTCAGGCAGCAAAGTCAGCCAAACTACCTCCTGCACCGCTTGATGCAAAAATAACAGCAATAGCTCCAGCAAAAGGGTCAATTTTTTGCGGTAGCACATCACCAGCTCATACTGTAACTGTAAAAAACACAGGTACTACTACATTGACATCTGTAAAAATACATACTAAGGTAGGCACAGGTGCTTACGGTGCAGCTCAAAATTTCACTGTAAATCTTGCTGCTAATGCAACTACTACATTGACTTTACCTGCCATTTCTGGAGGAGGAACCTACAGAGACTCTATAGGACAGATTAATAATGTTTCTGATGATAATTTGCCAAACAATGCTAAAAACACTGATTTTGCAATACTAACAAGTGGAGCATCTTTACCAATGTCTACAGGATTTGAAGGATTAAGTGGACAAATGCTGCCGACGGACTATATGGTTTTGAATAGTAGTGGTAAGTATGTAGCCGACCCAGTATTTAACAGCACTACTTGGTTTAGCCATACAGAAACAGGTATTAAGGGTTGGAAAGGCTCAGCCTATACTTGCATAGCTCCTGCCCAAAATATGGACGTAGGGAATACTACAATAGCCACATTCCCTTATGTCAATCTACCTGCCGGAAACAAATCAGTTAAATTCTATTATGCTTATGCACAAAGAGGATCAGTTGCAGGCGACAAATTAGAAGTAGTTTACTCAACAAACTGTGGTACATCTTGGACTTCTCTATGGAGCCGTGATGGAGCTAACCTTGCTACTGCTCCTGCAGTAGGTTCTCAAAACCTGTTCTTACCTGCATCAGATGCAGATTGGGAAGCTGGTGCAGTGAACCTTAGTTCTGTACCTGCAGGTAACACGCTTGTTGGATTTCGCGCAACTTCTGGTGGCGGTAACTTGATTTATATTGATAGTGTTAAATTGTCAACAGACGCTGTAACAGGTTTGAACGATGTGATTGCTGATAACTCTATCAGTCTTTATCCTAATCCAACTCGGGACGAAGCTACACTGGAATTGAACGTAGTTAAAGTTGCAAATGTTTCTATTTACGTGATAGACGTTACAGGTCGCACTGTTGCTAATGTTGCTAATGAGAAAATGAATACAGGTTCTCACAAAGTAAAAATCAATACAACTAATCTTCCTTCAGGTATTTACAATGTAAAAATCCAAACTGAAGAAGGTAGCCGTGTTGAAAGATTGACTGTTGTAAAATAATACACATTCAACCGATAAATAAAATGACCGCGATTTTGCGGTCATTTTCTTTATCGGTACTTTATATGGTGGGTAAAATTTTCAAAGAAGATTTGGCAGAATACGCTTCAAGCTTATAACTCATACCCATACACAATGTATAATTCACCTCTTGATGCCCACAAGGAAAGTTGAATGCGACAGGATAATTATACTCTTTCACCTTATCCCAAATTATTTCTTCCACTGTTTGTCCAAAAGGTCTGTCGGTATCTTCCATTTCAGTAAAACTACCAATCAACAAGGCTGCAAGATCCTCCAATTTATCTGCACGTTTTAGGTTGAGTAGTAGGCGATCAATATGGTAAAAATGCTCCCCAATATCTTCTATAAAAAGGATTTTCCCATTAGTGTCAACTTCAGAAACAGAGCCCGTGAGATGCGCTAGCATAGCCAAATTTCCACCCGTCATTATTCCTGTTGCTTTTCCAGTTCTATTGTACGGAGAGGATGGAAACTCTATCGGTTGATGCGAGCCCATAACAGCAGATTTGAAATAAAGGATGTGATCACTGTTTTCACTTTCTTTTGTGAATGCACCACACATTGGGCTATGCATGGTTGCAATGTTATATCGCGATTGAATGTGGCTATGAAGAACAGTAATATCGCTAAATCCACAGACCCATTTAGGTTTTTCTACAAATCTTTTGAAGTCAATTTGATCAATAATTCTGCTCATGCCATACCCACCACGTCCCATTAAAATGGCGTTTACATTTTCATCATCCAACATTTGTTGCAGGTCATTTAGTCTTGCTTCATCATTTCCGGAAAAATAAAAATGCTCTGAACCTACTGTCTTTCCAACTTTTACTTTATAATCCCATTTCTCCAAAACAGTAATGGCATAAGCAATACGTTCAAAAGAGACATAGCCTGCCGGACAAGTTATTCCTATAGTATCTCCGGGTTTTAAATAAGGTGGAATGATCATTATCAATTTATGAATTTGCCAATAAGAGGGAAATTTTTAAGTTCTTTTTTCTCCTTCTTGTAAATGAAGAATAAATACACTACAAACAGCAAGGTGCCTATAATCAATCGCGCCCAAATAGGTTCTACAAAACTTGCTGCCAACCACTGCACTGCAAACAGCAAAATCATCAAACCTAAATATTGACTGATTGACTTTAAAGGATAATCAATGGGATAATAACGTTGCCCCCACTTGTAGCAGAATAAAACCATTACAGCATTACAAATCAACATGCCCCAAGCACATGTGTTGTAACTCCATGTAGGAATAAGCAACCAGTTAAAAACAATCGTTACGAATGCACCGATCAACATAATGTAAGTGCCATAG
>CBFGYQ010000119.1:0-6351 GCA_965652995.1 uncultured bacterium | reverse complement strand
ATGGTTTCGGCAACGGCTGTAACACGATATACCTCTCCTGATATTTCTACCACCGTTAAACAGATCCCGTTATGCGCAACGGACTGATCTATTTTTAATTCGTGAGTAATAGATGATTGAATCCAAAGTTCAAGATTGGTTTGACTGTGGAAAGCCTCCACTACTTTTCCGGTTGTTTCTATAATTCCGGTGAACATGATACAAATTTATTGTTTTATGGCTGTGCCTTTATGATAATTCACACCGCTGTCACTTACTACCGTCCATTCTATATAGATACGTTCCGGAAGAGAATCTTTTGGTTTCGAAATAGTGCCGGTGAGCGTGTCTTGCATGCGACAGAAAAACTGACCGTATGCATAAGTAGAATCATTAATTTTCAATGTGGTATCTGCGTAGGCATTATTGCTAATTCGCTCTGCAGTGAACATCAAATTATTACCCGTACAAAAACCTGAAAGCAATAATTTGTTTTTGGCTGTAGGCGTAAGTTGCAGTATGTAGTTTTGAAATATTCTATTTGTATCAAGCGTGTTGTCGCTGAAATAAATACTGTCGGTAAAGCTATAAGTACCTTGGAAATTATCTGCCGGATAAATACATAACGTACTGTCAGGCAAACCGGGAAAATCCCAGTTATAATTCATTGCCTCAGGATCATTGCAATATCTTCTTTCTGTGATGCGTGGGTCTACATCAGGATTTGCATCTTTCCATTTTTCACATGAAAGCAATCCGCAAATAAACAATGTAATTAAGACAGTTAAGTGAAGTGGTTTCATTATTCAAACAAATGTACGGTTGATGTATTTAACGCAGAAATGAACCATTCAATTGCGAACAAGGGTGTTAAATCTGAATCTTGTCTTACCTATTTAAAGTTCATTAATAACAATCAACTAGCTGTCGCAGAAGCTTCAAGCTCCTTCTCTGCTTTCTTAGCTTTCTTCTCCAATTTTTTCTCATTGGCCGCTGCAATTTTCATATTCTCTTTGATCGTCTCCCAGTATTCTTTGCCGTAGCCTACAAATATCTCTTCTCCTGCTTCAATATCTCTTTTAGTTTCTATAAATACGCGACCTTTTGTATCGTGTACATATATGCCATTATTTTTCAAACCTTTTATTCGTGTAAGACCTTTCGCATCATTTGCATAACGCGCCAGTGATTTCTTTGATTTGCTGGCATCTATCACATTCTTTTCGGTAACGTACATGATGTATAAATTCTCACCATCATCTCGTTTACTTATTTTTTTCCAAGTCGTCACTTTGCCTTTATATTGGACTACATTTTCGCCTTTGGGTATAAATTTTTTTGTGAACAGACCTAAGCCTGCATTGGGAATAGTAGATTCTTTAGTATAGAGATACTTTTCAAAAAGTGCCATAAATTGTTGAGTAGTAAATTTTATTGAAGCGCAAATATATCTTAATTAAGACGCACAGCAATTAATGTATGTTATCGATTTCACTCAACGCAAATGTTTCCTTTACTTTTATTCTACCATCAATATTTTGCACAGTACAACATTCTATTTTCGGATCATGCTCAAAGAATAACACCCAGTTTTCCGAAGCGGCTTTTTCCAATATTTTTTTCTTTTCTGCAAGTGTATCAAGCGGACGCATATCGTAAGCCATGACCCATGGAAGCGAAATATGTGCTACGCTTGGCAATAAATCTGCACAGAACAAAATTTTCCGGTCGTTGTACGTAATTAGCGGCAACATCATAGCATCTGTATGTCCTTCTACTAACTCTACATCAATATCTTTCACCCATTCTTTATTTTCGCTAAGAGGGATAAATTGTAATTGTTGAGCATCTTGTAACGGAATGATATTCTCTTTTAAAAAAGAAGCTTTTTCTCGTTCGTTAGGGTTCAATGCACTAGTGAGGTGTTTCTCGTTTGTCCAATATATTGCCTTAGGAAATGTTGGTATTAATTTTTCACCTTCTTTTTTTACGGCACCGCCGCAATGATCAAAATGTAAATGGGTAAGAAATACATCGGTAATGTCTTCAAAACTATACCCATTCTTCTTCAAGTTTTTTTCCAAACTATCTTCTCCGTGAGGATAATAGAAGCTAAAAAACTTAGCGTCTTGTTTATCGCCCATACCTGTATCGATCAATATTTTATAATTCCCATGATCTATCAACATACAACGCATAGCCCAACTACACATATTATTATCGTCTGCCGGATTTTGTTTTTGCCACATGCTTTTGGGCACAACGCCATGCATTGCTCCGCCGTCTAGTTTAAAATGTCCTGCGTTGATGGTGTATAATTTCATAGTTACTAAATTACTGAAGATTGTAAATGATGTTGTTTTGACTTACGGATAGCTGTCAACAAAATAATAGCACCGACTACGAAAAAAACTATAAGTGCCACGATGCTATTTCTCATAGAACCCGTAAGATGTTCTATAAATCCAAATGAAAACATACCAAAAACAATCGCCAACTTTTCTGTGACATCGTAAAAACTAAAAAACGATGCTGTGTCTTTTGTTTCAGGCATGAGCTTGGAATAGGTAGAACGACTTAATGATTGTATACCCCCCATTACTAAACCCACTACTGTTGCTATGATGTAAAATTCATTTGCAGTCGTAATAAAATACGCATAGACACAAATCAATATCCAAACAAGTACAACACCGAGCAGTACACGAAGATTACCAAATCTGCCTGATAATTTTGCCATAAAAGAGGCCCCTAATATTGCCACTAACTGTATGATCAGAATTGTGGTTATAAGTTGTCCTGTTTCTAGCTTCAAGACTTTACTTCCAAAAATAGTTGCTGCAAGCATCACCGTTTGTACACCCATACTGTAGCAAAAAAATGCAGCCAAAAATGTTTTTAGTACTGCCAAATTGCTTAACTGATGCCATACTTTTTTCAATTCTAAGAACCCATTTGAAAAAAGATTTTGCTGTGGGTTATCTAAAATAGGCTTCCCGTTTGGAAGCTTTATAAGCGGAATGTGTGAAAATGTAAACCACCAAATGCCTACAAGTAAAAATGAAAGTCTAGGTGCAAATGTGCTGTCACTTATCCCAAACCATTCAGGTTTCATTACAAATAAAAGACAGATTATTTGCAACAACACACTACCAATATATCCGTAAGAATAACCCAAAGCACTTACTTTGTCTCTGTCTTCTTCTCTGGCAATCTCGGGAAGATATGCATTGTAGAAAACCAAACTACCACAGTAACCAATTGCTGCTAACACAAAGCAAAAAATACCTAATGTTAGCGTATCTGCTTTAAAGAAAAACAATCCTGCGCATGCAATGCTACCCAGGTAGCAAAAGAATCGCATGAAGGATTTTTTATTTCCTCTATAGTCTGCAAGCGAAGAAAGTATTGGAGATATAAATGCTATGACCAAATAGGCAAAAGCCAATGCATAATCAAAAAGCACAGAGTTCGTAATGCTCCTTCCCATAAACTCCACTTTATCACTTACAACTTCGTCTCCTTGTTTTGTAAGCGTAATAGCAGCATAGTAAGCAGGAAAAATGGTTGACGTAATAACGAGGTTATATGCACTATTCGCCCAATCGTACATTGCCCAAGCACGGTGCATTTTTTTGTTGGGTGATGATGGCATAAGAGGCTAAATGTAATTCATTCTAATCAACTAAGCTACCATATAGTTGCAGAGTTTGTATAAAACGCGTGCACCAACAATTCCATCAATACTATCTGCATTATTCGCGCCTACAGATACTTCATTGAGATCAAAACCAACCAATTCTCTACCACTTGCTTTTAATATTTTAAAAAGATAAAAGACTTCGTCTAAACTAAAACCACCTGGGACAGGAGTTCCTGTATTGGGGCAAAGTTTTGGGTCAAGACCATCGATATCAAAACTGATATATACTTTTTGCGGTAGCTTGTTTACGATGTCTTCACAGATCTTTTTCCATGTATCTCCTTCGAACAAACGTTCCTTTATTTGTTTATCAAAAAAAGTAGTGACGCGCTCTGGGTTGGATTCTATCATCTGCATTTCTTCATCGCAATAATCACGAATGCCTACCTGTACCAACTTACTTACTTGAGGAATACGCTCAAGCACATTGTACATGATGGAAGCATGAGAAAATGTGAATCCTTCGTAAGCTTCTCTAAGATCTGCATGTGCATCTATTTGTAAAACCCCAAAATCATCATGGATTTTTGAAAGAGCTTTAATAAACCCTAACGGTGTACTGTGGTCTCCACCCACTAAACCTACTTTCTTTCCTTGCTTCAATAAAATTTCCGTCATCTCTTGCACCCAATGAAGCAACATTTCTCCACCCGCATTTACCTCTTTTAATTTTCCGCAAAGTTGTTCGTTGGCATCTACCGCACCTCCATCTATCAAATGGGAAATGATCAGTTCTGCACACTGACGTAGATAATCACTTTTCTTCTTGATATTCTTATCTATCGGCATCATATAAAAGCCTTTCTGCCATCCACCGGTTACATCCGGGTCGTATAGATCTACCTGCATTGAAGCATCGTAAATATTTTCCGGACCACGCGAAGTCCCATCACGATAGGAAATTGTAACTTCCCAAGGAACAGGCAACAATACTAATTCAGAGTTGTCCTTTGTAGAAGGCAATCCGAATATATTATTAGATTTCAGACCCACACTATTAGGATCAAAATCAGCAAGGTTTATTCCCATGACTTATTATTAAGAAATGCAAAAGTAACGGCAAATAAAAAAACAACAAGGATATACTTGCTTTACAGATGTATTGTGCTTTTTATGAAGCGATCAGCAATTCCATTTTACCAACCATCTCTTTCAGCAATTCAGACTCCGAAGCCATGTTATTTATGCCCACGGTTTTGGCACTGTAGTCGGCAAGCAAGGCAATGCAATAATCAATTTTGGGAGCTTGTAAATTTTTTGCTGCAAGCATGGTGTCTCTGAGTCTATCACCATATAGGCGTAGTGCATTGCTAATATCTTTCTCAGGTTTACCTGCAAATGCATGTACTTGATACACGGTATTGAGATGACTATAAAACGAACCTATAAGCAACTGTATGGGTGCTGATTTAGGATTAGCCAAAAAATAAGCAAGCATGCTATAAACTTTATCTTTTCGCTGCGCTGTAACAGCAGAGGGAAATTCAAAAACATTGTATTCCCTACTTATCCCAATATATTTTTGAATAAGATCGGCAGTCAGCACTTTCTCCTCCGGTACGTTGATGCGCACCTTCTCTATTTCATTCACTATTTTTTGAAGATCGTTACCTAAATAACCGGCCAGTAGTTGTGCTTCACGTTCGCCAATATGGAAATTCTGCTCCACCCCATAATTCTCGATCCATTGGGGCAGTTGTTCTTCTTTTATTTTTTCCGAAGTGAAATAAATACCTTTCTCTTTAGCAAGTTTTACGAGCTTCCCTCTACCATCTGTTTTCTTGAAACGATGTTCTATCAATAAGACCGTTGTTGGAGAAGGATTTTCCAGATAAGAAGATAATTCATTCAAGCTACGCATTTGGGAAGCATCTTTTAGAATTACCACTTGTCTTTCAGCAAACATTGGAAATCTCCTGCAAGCATTCACCACATCACTCCATTCCACATCCTTTCCATACATAGTTATGAGATTAAAATCTCGTTCACTTTCTGTCAGGATGTTTTCTTCGAATAATTTCGAAATGATATCAATGTAAAAAGTCTCTTCTCCATCCACCAGATATACAGAAGCATACTTTTTATCTTTTACAGATTGAAATATTTTTTTTAAATCGGCATTCATTGTAGGATGTCAAAAATAAGTGAATCTGAAAGAGTTATTTCTAAAAAAACAATTCTAAGCCTAAGAACCCAATTCATTTAAAGGTCTCCAACTCCATATGTTACCACACACTTTAAAAATCTAAACATTTTACGTTTATTTGGGGTAAAATAACCAAACAGTGAAAAAATTAACCGCTTCCCTATTAGTAATAATTTCTCTTTTTGCCTGTAACAGCAAGGATGAAGAATATGTATTTCCTTATACCGGCAACTATCAAGGAACTTATTCCGGCGATGACAATGGAACATGGAAATCAACAATATCTACCGATGGAAAATTTACGGGTACTGCTACATCTAATCTTGCTCCTAATTATCCCTTTACTATTAACGGCACAGTAAGTAACACAGGTGTTATTGAAGCGAAATACAGTTACTTAAGTTACACAGCCAGTTTTAAAGGCCAAATAACAGGCTCTGAAGCTTCAGGAACATGGAAAACCGACACATTAAATCTCGGTGGTACTTGGTCGGGCAAAAAACAATAATTCATTTAGTAGAAT
>CBFGYQ010000118.1:0-6379 GCA_965652995.1 uncultured bacterium | reverse complement strand
TACAGCTCGAAAAGCAGGCAAAACGACTTGAAAAAGAAGCACTTAAAGCAGAGAAGGAAGCAAAAGCCTTTTTTAGTAGCCAAGATTTCCGTAGGATATACGAGCAACAACAGCAATACAATATGGATAAAGCAAATTCTATCACTAACCCTTTCCAAAACAGAGCTCATAATAAAGAAGGCTGTTAATTGGTTTAAACTGATCATAAAGACAAATACCTAAAATAGCTGTTCGGGATGTTAGCGTAGCGCATCCCGAACGCATGATAAAGCGGATTTGCAATTCGCATATCAATTTATACCATTTACAATGCTTTCTTTACATTTGGTATCATTTTTGGTTTTCATACCATAAATAATCATCATCATGAAAAAGTTGTTCTTATTCCTAGGTATTTCTTCCCTGCTTAGTTTTTCTTCTCAGGCCCAGTCTATTGGCGATATTTTGAACGGTGTTTTGGGAGGCTCTAGGTCTGGAAGTGGCAATACAAATACAAATAATACAGGTTCCGGCATTTCCTTAGGCAATCTCAGCAATACAGAAATAGTGAGTGGACTTCGCGAGGCATTGAATATTGGTGCGAAAAACGCCAGTGCAAAATTGAATGTAAAAGATGGCTTTTTCGGAAATACACTAATCAAGATTTTGCTGCCACCAGAAGCCAGAAAAGTGGAAAGTACTATGCGTCAATTTGGTATGGGTTCACTTGCCGATAAGGTGATCTTACAAATGAATCGTGCTGCGGAAGATGCCGCCGGCAAAGCCGTTCCTATCTTTATCAATGCTATCACGTCAATGTCTATACAAGATGGATTGAGTATTTTGAAAGGTGGTAATGGTGCTGCAACGAACTTTTTAAAACAAAAAACTACAGTTGCATTAACTTCCGCTTTCCGTCCGGTTGTGCAAAAATCTTTAAATCAATTGAACGTAGATACTTACTGGAATCAACTTTTTAGCACTTATAATAAATTGCCGATTACTAGAAACAAAATCAATCCTGACCTTACTGCATACGTTACAGAACGCGCGCTTAATGGATTGTTTGTAACCGTAGCTGAAGAGGAGAATAAAATACGTACCAATCCTGCTTCACGAGTTACAGATATCCTTAAAAAGGTTTTTGGCGCGAAATAAGTATATTGCAATAACCCTTTACGGATACTTGACCTGAAACTTTTTTCTATTAGGAATTATGACACAAGAAATTGCGACCCCCGATTTGTTACAAGAATGGTGGCAAAAAACAACCTTTGATGGTAAACAATATTGCGACCTCAAAGAAGATGGAACTTTAATACTTAAGCCATCAACTTCATTGCCGGAACGAACCATTTCAACACTTACACCCGAAAATGCAGACCATGCTGTAAAAGCATTGCAGGAAAAATTTCCCGAAGTGGAAGCTAAAGTGAATGAAGTGGAAGATGAATGGAGTAAAGCTGAAGACAAGCTGAAGATGCTTAGTAAAGTATCGCGTCTTAAAGATTACCTGCTGCACACTAATGCTATCGGTGATTTTGGTGCTTTGATACAGAGTGTAGATACAAAAGAAAAAGAACTGACTAAGCTTATAGACGAACATTACGAAGCAAGACTAAAGTTGGTGCAGAATGCAGAAAAATTGTCCAAAAACTCTGAAGACTGGAAGGAAACCTCGCAAACATTTAAGTCATTCAATGAAGAATGGAAAAATGCAGGTTATGTAGATAAGCATCGTAATGATGAATTGTGGAACAGGCTGGAAGCAGCGCGCACTCAATTTTTTGAAAGAAAACGTGTACATCACGAAGACCAAGAAAAAGAAATGCTTCAAAACCTGGATTTGAAATTGGAAATCGTGGAAAAGGCAGAAGCATTGGCTGCGTCTGATAACTGGAGAGAAACTACTGAATCCTTCAAACAATTAATGGAGGAATGGAAATCGGTAGGTAGAATCATGCATGATAAGAACGAAGAGCTTTGGAATAAATTCGTTACTGCCAAGAATAGTTTTTTCGATAGGAAGAAAGTTCATTTTGAACAAATACAAACCGAACAACTTGCCAACTACGATGTGAAATTAGCATTGGTAGAAAAGGCAGAGAGTATAAAAGAGAGTGAAGAATGGAATAAGACAGCACAAGAGTATGCTGATATTATGACGCAGTGGAAAACGACCGGACGTGTGCCTGCTGAAAAATCTGATGAGTTATGGAAAAGATTAAGTGATGCTAAAGATCATTTCTTTAATGCGAAGCGTCAGCATCATGAAGTAGTTAGAGTATCATTAGAAGATAACTATGCTCAGAAATTGGCGTTGCTAAAAAGAGCAGAGGAAATTAAAACATCCACTCACTGGCGCACTTCTACAGAAGAAATGAACGAATTGATGGACGAATGGAAAAAAATAGGTGCAGTGCCTAGAGAACACTCGAATAAAATGTGGGATGAGTTTATCGGAGCCCGTAAATTTTTCTTTGAGCGTAAAGATGCGGATAGAGAGCGTCGCAAGGAATATGCTTCGCAACAATCGCAACGGCGCGCGGAACAAAAGAAATCCTTTCTTCATAAACTGGAAGCTGAATTAAAAGAAGAGCAAGAAAAATTGGTTGACTTTAAGAACGCCATGGAGAATATTACACCGGGCAACAAAGAAGAAGAGTTACGAGCACATCTTACAAAGTTGATAGGGCAATCAGAACATAAGATTGTACAGAAAGAAAAAAAGATCGAAGATGTAATGAAGGAATTTGACGAGCTAGATGCTACAAACACTCAAAAAGACGATACTACAGCTTGAGAAATCATTTTATACAAAGAACATTAAAAACTACACCGTTATTATTTTTATTAATAGCGGTTTTTCATGTAGGTGTTTTTATTCATGCTGCGTGGAGCTTTAGTGATATCAATTTTTCGATTACTAATTGGCAACATCCGTTATTAATTCTTGCGTATACTATAGCATGGATTACGGTTTGCTCTTTTAGGAAATGGTCAGCATTTTTCTATATAGGATTTACGATAGTGAATTTACTAGTCGAATTTTTTATTGCTCCTTATTTTGATATTGTCGGTTATAGAGATGCCATGTTCCCTGCTGATCTGTTGTTTTGCATAGTCATTCTTGTTTACTTCAAAAAATTTCGATGACTGCCATTACTGACATGATGGGTAATGAAATAGAAATGATCTCTGTTCCTAAAAGAATTGTTTCTGTTGTGCCGTCTCAAACAGAATTACTATACGATTTAGGGTTGCGAGATGAGGTGATTGGCATTACCAAATTTTGTGTTCACCCGCAAGAATGGTTTCGAAATAAAGAGCGTGTAGGAGGAACAAAAAAGTTGAACATCGAAAAAATAATTGGGTTACAACCGGATATTGTAATTGCCAATAAAGAGGAAAACACAAAAGAAGATATTGATGAAATCTCAAAACATATTCCTGTTTGGGTGAGTGATATTTCCAATATAAATGAAGCATTGGAAATGATGGAAAGGGTTAGTAAAATCGTTGATAAAGTGGCTGAAGGAAGAAGATTGGTAGCTGATATTTATGATGGTTTTCAGCAATTAACTACAATGAACAAAATGCAAAGGCGAACAGCTTATTTCATTTGGTACAAACCTTGGATGAGTGTTGGGCGAGATACGTTTATTCATGATATGATGGAACGAGTAGGTTTTGAAAATGTCTTTTCAGATATGAATCGTTATCCTGAAATATCATTAGACATGCTAAAAGATGCTGACCCACAAACTGTGTTACTTTCATCAGAACCATTCCCATTTAAAGAAAAACACATTGCAGAGATCAAAGCTATTTTACCGAATGCAAATGTGAAATTGGTTGACGGTGAAATGTTCAGCTGGTATGGTAGTAGGATGAGAAAAGCAATTGCTTATCTACAAACACTTACGTAAGAATAAATCTTGATTATTTTTAGCGCATGAATGTTGCAAGAAAACCTGTTGGTTTTTTTATAGCGGTTGTGTTACTCCATGTTGTTTATTTCATGGCAGCCTTATATTTCGGAAGGATTTACAACGGCGATTCTTTTGAATATATTTATGAAGCAGTAAATATTAAAGATCATTTTTTCTTCTATAGTGCCAATCCTGTTTTGCCCATTACAGAAGAATATATGACATTACGCACACCCGGCTATCCTCTGTTTATTTGCGGTGTCTACTTATTCTCTATCAATAATTGGATTATTCTGCTTTTGCAAAATATCGCTTCTGTTTTCAATGTATTTCACGTGCGCAAAACGTTTGTAATGATGGGTTACAGCAGTAAGTATGATCTCTATTTCTTTTTGTTATTATTACTCTTTCCCAGCCAGTTAGTATATGCGAATGTGATGGCTCCGGACGTATTGTTGCAAACTTGCACAGTTCTTTACTTTAGATATACCATAATATTTTTAAAGAATAAAACTGCAAATGCTGCTTTGAAAATGTCAATAGCATTAGTTGCAGGATTGTTTATAAAACCTATTCTTTACCCTTTTGCAGCCATTCATTTTTTGATAATTATCATTTATTCTTTTGTGAAAAGGATTGAAATGAAACAAGTGTTGCTAGCCGGACTATTTCCTTTGTTGTGTATTGTTTCCTATAATTATATCAACAAGATCAGAACCGGTAAATTTCATTTTTCAAGTATTCAATCTTTTAATGCGATCTACTATTATCAGCGTTTTTATTCGGATAAAGTGAGTATGGAAAAAGGAAAAGAATATATTGATAGAGAACGTGCTGAAATTGCCAAGCTTCCTGATTTTAGTGAAAGATACGATCGTGCAAATGAGAGAGGTATTACACTTTTAAAGGAAAATTTTCTTCCTTATATGGTGTATCATCTTAGTAAAAGCTTCATGTTTTTTCTTGAAACCGGTAGAGGAGAGTTGGACGAGTTTACAGGAAGGATGACATTAGGAAAAGTGTATGCGGGTAAGTCTAAAAAATTCACTACGGTGTTGAAAGAAAATAATTTTTCTGAAGTGATGAATTACTTGAAACACAATATTACAGCTGTGTTTGCCTTATTTGTTCTACTCGCAAACGTGATAAAAATTATTGGAGTTTTACTTTTTATGATCAGAGTGAATATTCAAACAATAATCAAGTGGTTTATCGGCTTATTTATACTCTATTTTGCATTGATAACAGGTCCAATTGCTAATGCGCATTATGTGATGCCGGTTTCTTTGATTATTATGTGTTGCGCTTTGACAGGATATTACGTTGCATTTAATAAAGCGAGTAGCAATAAAAATCTTACATACTTGTGAATGCCATCAGAAACTATATCCCTTTAATTTTCTCAACACTATTGCTTGTTGCGTTACTGGCTGGCGTTTACCCTTATTATCAATATTATATCGATCCAGATGCTGTTGGCTACTTAACGGTAGCAAAAAGATATGCATCCGGTGATTATGAAAGGGCAATAAATGGATATTGGAGTCCATGGAGTTGTTGGCTTACAGCATTATTTATTAAGCAAAATATTGAGCCATTTAAGTCTGCGATCATTGTAAATGCAGCAGGTGCAATTTGCTTTCTTTTAGCATCCTATTTTTTGTTTGTGAAGTTTATTACAAATCGTTTTGCTCTTGTTGCATTAAGTTCTACGCTCAGTGTTTTTCTTGTATTTGCAGTTTTCAAACAAAGCTTTGCAGATTTATGGGCATTCGCTTTTTTACTTATTTCTGTGAGGCTGATGCTTACAAGAAAATTTCTTGATAAACCGATTTTATGGTTAATAGTAGGTCTGCTTGGTACATTAGCTTATTTCGCAAAAGCATACGCCTTACCATATTTTGTGCTCAATACGCTTGTTTGTGTAGTTGTTTTATTGAAGCAAGAAAATGAATCTGTTGATTATACTAAGTATGTAAAAACTACCATTGTTATCATTTTTACACTAATGCTATGCTCCTCTCCTTGGATATGGATGTTGCATGAAAAGTATGGTAAGTGGATGACTTCTACATCGGGTACCCTAAATCTATCATGGTATTTAATAGGTCACCCTTACTACAAAGAAGAAATAAATTTATTGATACCACCGGTTTATAACGATGCAATTTATTTTTGGGAAGACCCTTATTTAATGAATGGAGCAACTCCGCATTTTTGGAATTCACCAAAGTTATTTCTACTACAGATAGTTAGGATTGGTTATACCATACTCAAGATGTTCAATAGCATGAATGAGCTTTGTTGCTTTTTTCTTCCACTTACAATTCTATTTGCATTAATAATTTTCTATAAAAAAGTTAGCTGCTATTTTCCTAAAGAATTACTACTTACAGCCGTTAGTTTTTTGCTCTTTCCTCTAGGCTATTTACTTATCAATTTTGAATCGAGGTATTTATGGTATCTCG
>CBFGYQ010000117.1:0-6441 GCA_965652995.1 uncultured bacterium | reverse complement strand
AGCTACTATACTTACACATAAAAGGATAGCAAACCATTTAAGAATTCGTTTCATTAGATTTTTTTTACAATATACAAAAATTAAAATTTGTAATTAGCTGTTGTAAAAAATACTATGAATTCATATGAAAATAATGTTAGTACGCGAGAAGTAAGAACGCAAGAAGTGATTTTGAGATATTAAGTGCTGATTAACTCAATTTTACTCTTTAGCACCATTTCGCTTCCACCACATAAAACCAATTGTACCCATCAATACCAATGGGAAAAAAGCGAGATAAAGAATACCGTTGTTGAGACCTTTAGCTGATTTATCCCCGAGCTCTGCTGCTGTTTTAGTACACACCGAACAACCTTGCGCATAAGAGACGGCAACAGTAATCAATAATATCAACACACACAACAACAGCTTTTTCATAGTGCGAAGTTACCCATTCTTTACTGATAATAAGGCGATATCATCAAATACACTATCACACCCGTCACACTCACATACAACCAAAACGGAAACGTAAAACGAGCCAGTTTTTTGTGCTTTGCATACTCTCCTGTAAGCGAACGATAAGCCGTGAAAAGAATAAATGGAAGAATGATAGCTGCCAGAAAAATATGTGTTATCAAAATGAAGAAATAGAAATAACGAATGTTACCTTCTCCACCAAACTTAGTATCGCCAGAAAGCAAATGATGAGCTATGTAAGAAACTAAAAAAAACACTGATAGGAGAATCGCCGTTAGCATTATATTCTTATGCACCACAAAACTTTTATTCTTCACTGCTATGAAAGCCGCCATCAGCAACACACTCACTATCGAATTGATAACTGCATTGATAAGTGCAAAAATATGAACATCAAAACCTAGATCCACATTCAACTTCACTTTCGATAATACCACCACAGCAGCAAACACCACAAACGACGTCGTAAAAATCAACAATCTTGCTTGCTTATCGTTCTTTTTCAATACAGGTTTTAAACTCATCGGTTGGTCTTTTTTCTCTTTTTATTTTCCAAACTTATCAACGAAATATCATACGCACATTTACTGATCGCTGCCGTGTCCAACCCGTCATAATAACCTCTGATGTATCGCTCCTGGTCTATTATCACGATCTTTTGGGTATGGATAAAATCATTCTCGTCGCCATCGCCGGGTTGCAAAGATAACCCCAACTCATTTCGCGCATAATCATAAATTTTCTCCTTATCACCCGTCAAAAACCACCATTTATCATGATTCACACCGTGCTCATCTGCATATACACGCAAAGCTTGAAAACTGTCTGCCGCTGGATTTACCGTTATAGAAATTAACTGCACATCATCATCCATCGATTTTTCTTTCTTCGGATCTTTACGAAATGCGCGTTGCAGCATTTTCATATTTCCGGTTAGTCGCGGGCAAATAGTTGGGCAGCTCGCAAAGAAAAAATCCACAACCAATATCTTTCCTTTCAAGTCTTCATTCAGTGAAACCGAATCTCCCAATTGATTCACCAACTTCAAATCTTTCACCTGATGAAAAGCCGTATCAGCACCTTCTATTTTATCTGCACGATAAAATTTGGGCATTATTATATGGTCTTTGTTCAAGACTTTCGCTACGATATAAAAAGATAACGGCAGCAATAATGCCACCGCCAATCCTATTAAAAACTTTTTATTCGATTTCTGTTTTGTCAATTCGTGATTTTGTTGATTTGTGATTTTGATGTTTAGGTTTGTGTCACCTTGAGCGTAGTCGAAATGTGAATTTGAATTTACTGAACTTGGTTACTACTATTAAACTTGATTTGCGACGCTCCATTCATCTATATTTTACTACTCAGCAGGTTTCTCGCAGAGTACACAAAGCAATTGAGTTCACTGAGTTTACGCTTAATATTATCTACCTTCTCCGCACATCTTTATCTCTGTTACCTCTGTGTGAACTTACCTTACCGGCGTTGTAGTATTCATTTGCAACCAAAAACTTCCATCCATCAAAAACGCTATGATAAACCAAACAAACAATGTCAAAGGTATCAATATCATAATGATGAAATTCTTGAACTCGTCACCCAAGTGCATGAATATCGCAACTATATAACCTGCCTTGAAAAGGGTAAGTAACAAAAAGAAACTAGCTACCAACCACTTTGGTAAGGCATGACTAAAGAACATACCTATTACAACTTCTACTACAGTTACTGCCAACAATATCCAGAACACCTTCCAAATACGGCCGATTTGCTGCTTGCTTTCAGGCGATTTAGTATCATGATTGAAATGGTGATTCATGACGCCCGAATATAACTTCGATTGGTCGCCTTCGTAGTAATGCTGCTTAATGTTTTCGCTATAATCGTGTTGAGACATTTCTTCCAATTTTGAATTTTTAGTTTTGATTTTTTGAATTAAAGTAGATAAAAACAAGTAAACACGAATACCCAAACCAAGTCTACAAAGTGCCAATACAGCCCCACTTTTTCCACCATTTCGTAATGCCCACGATTATCATAGGTGCCATTCACTGTATTTATCAAAACTAATATCAGCAACACTACACCACTCGCTACGTGACCACCGTGAAAACCTGTGATAGTGAAGAAGTAATTATAAAAATCATGGGTTGCTTGCAATCCGGCTCCCGTTGCAAATGATGGGTCTGCGATGGCCTTGTCATTGAATAAATTTTTAAATGCTTCTATTGGAGTATTAATATCTGTGAAAGAACCCCACCAAGCACCTTGATGATGTAAGTGCGTCCATTCCCAAGCCTGGCAACTTAAAAAGCAGATACCGCCCACTATGGTCCACAAAAGCCATTTTGTAACACCTGCTCTATCGCCGTAGTGTCCTGCATGTACAGCCAATACCATCGTTACCGAACTCATGATAAGGATGAAGGTCATCAACGACACAAATAACAAAGGCAAGTTCGCATGCCCCATGAATGGAAATGCATGGAATACCATGTTAGGATCAGGCCATACAGTGCTAAAAAAGCGAGTAGTACCGTAAGAGATAAGGAATGCGCCGAATGTAAATGCATCCGACAAAAGGAACATCCACATCATCATCTTGCCGTAGCTCACATTGAATGGTGAGCGTCCACCGCCCCAAAGTTTTTGTTCAGTAGTTGTTACTGCCGCGTTTTGTGCCATAGAATTTTAAAAAATAAGAATCGGGTGTAAATTTCTAAAAGTTTTTATTGATATGCCAGAAAGAAGATAAATAAATAAATCCATAATATATCCACAAAATGCCAATAGGCTCCAACTATTTCCAATCCTGTTGCACTATATACCTTCACACGCTTGCGGAAAGCTCTGAAAAATACAATAGCTAAAGCTACAATTCCTCCCAAAATATGCAATAGATGCAGTCCGGCAATAATGAATAAAAAGGATTCACTCGGATTTCCATTCACTTTTACGGGATAAATATTTTCTCTTTGCACACCATTTTCACGTACATATTGCGTTGCTCCATCAAAAACTACCGTTTGCGGTTGATTGTATAATTGAGAAAAACCCATGAATTGAAGCACTCCGAAAAGAATCCCTAATAATAAGGTAATAGTAATAAGTGTTTTAAATTTCGGAATCGCTCTTTGTTTGAAAGCTTTTAAACCTAAAACAAAAGTGACGCTACTTAAAAGGATTGCGGCAGTAGAAACCCAAAACACAACTGGCAACTCAAAACTGCGCCAATTGCCTTGTGCATGACGCACTACATAAGCACTCGTCAATCCTGCGAACATCATACAGATGCTTGCAATAGCTACCCAAAGGGCAAATTTCTGAGGATGTACTTTGCGTTGTTGTGCTGATTCGCTCATTATTACCTGCATCGAATATTATAATTTATCAAACAATAAAGCCAGCAATACTACCGGCAAATAAATAAAAGAAGTGAACATTACTGTTTTGGCAGATTTGTGGTCGTTCTTTCTGTAGAAATTTACTGAGGCAATAAAATACGCCAATCCGCAGAGCATACTCAACCACATACCTATATTACCACTCATACCTACCAGTCGCGGCATGAAAGCCAACGGTACCAAAACAATGCTGTAAAACATACATTGCAATCCTGTAAAACGCGTTTTCCCTGCATCAGATGGCAACATTCTGATACCCGCTTTTTCGTAATCTTCAAAACCTACCCATGCTATTGCCCAAAAATGAGGGAACTGCCAAAAGAATTGTATCAAAAAAAGAATCCATCCACCGATGCTTGCTGCACCCAAACTATTCGTAGCTGCTACCCAACCTATCAATGGAGGCAATGCTCCCGGAATCGCTCCTATCAGCACTGCTATGGGATGAATTTTTTTCATCGGTGTATAAGCAAATGCATACAGCAACAAAGAAATAAAACTCAACCCTCCCGCAAGCGGATTGAAAAAATAACCTAGCAATGTGGCACCGCACAAGCCCGTAACCACAGCAAATATCCACGCTTCAGAAGCCTCCATTCTGCCATCCGGCATAGGGCGCAGCATGGTGCGTTTCATTTGTTTATCGGAATAGCGCTCTAAGATTTGGTTGATTGTATTGGCACTACCTGTAACCAACATACCACCTGCAAAAAGCAACAACACTTCCTTCCATGCAAACTGCACACCCGGAGCCAGTAAATAACCTACCACACTCGAAAACACCACCATAATACTCAAGTTCGGTTTCAGCAATTGGCCGTAATCTTTTATACGAGCCGCAAGCATCATGTTTTCTTTTGCTTTTATGGTAGGTTCTTGTTGCAACATTTAAGTTAAAAGAATGTCTTTTTGAAAAGTGGGGCAAAGGTAAGAAAGGAAGGGGAAAGATTTTGCACTTAGCTTAGTTGCTATTTATTAAAAATCGCTGCTAGCCTTGCGTGTCCTCCCGTTACTCTGTTCGGCAAAGTAAAACGGATATAGTCATGTATTTTTGATTCAAATAATATTTATGAAGACTCATCTGCTTCTCTTAATAAGCTTGTTGCCAATATTATCTTTCGCCCAAACGCCCAATCCTTCCTACGATTCCACACTCGCAAAGCAACTCGGTGCGGACGATTACGGCATGAAGACTTATATGTTTGTTATTCTAAAAACCGGAACAAACACCATTAGTGATAAGAAAATCCGAGATAGCATTTTCGCAGGGCATTTAGCCAACATCAACCGACTTGTAGAAGAAGATAAATTGGTAGTTGCAGGTCCTTTCATGAAGAATGATAAGAATTATCGTGGTCTGTTTATTCTGAATGTAAAAACAAAAGAAGAGGCAGATGCATTATTAATTACGGATCCTGCTATCAAAGAAAAACTATTAGAACCTGAAGTAATTCCTTGGTATGGATCAGCCGCATTGCCTCTCTATATTGATGAAAGTAAAAAGATCGAGAAAGTGAAATTTTAATTGCTCACTTTATTGTTTGCGAACCTTTCCCGATCCATCTATTTCTGTATCTACACCATCCGAAGGATTACCCCAATAGTCAATTGTTCCTGAACCTGAGATCTTGGCATTCAAGTATTTTGTTACTGTCACGTCAATATCTCCCGAACCGGAAATGTCTGCATATACTGTTTCTGATTCAGCATTACGAGCATCAATATCTCCCGAACCGTTTATAGCAACATCAAGCTTGGTGAAGTAATTTTCACCAAACGAAATACTGCCACTGCCATTTATAGAAGTCTTCATGCGAGTACCAATGTCATCATTAGCCATCACATCTCCTGAACCATTTAGGTCAATTGTGTTGACACCTGTTGTGTAGAGTTTCACACGAATGTTATTGTTCTTTACATTGATATAGTCTTCATCCATCTCCAACACGAGCCTCCCATTTTTTATATCTGCATCGTATATCGATACTAAGTTGTGATAGCCTGTGATCTCTACTTTATTTTCGGTAGAAGAAACGATCTCTAATGCTTCTCTGCCGTTCAATTCCACTGCATTAAATTCTTGAAGCATGCGAGTATCTGTTGTTGTATGTCCTTCTCCTTTTATAAATCTTTTGTTGCAAGAACTAATGGCAATGCCTCCTAGTAATGCAGTAATGATGATGCTATTTTTTTTCATGATTTTTTCTTTGTTTAATGTTGTCAACTGTTTTTTGTTGTTTAATGAAAGTCTATGCGATAACTGAAATTTGGAAAGAAACCCATTTGATAAATTGTTTTTACTTGTCCATTTCTTTCATCGAAATAAGTACCGTAAGGGTTTTGGTTGTTGGTCAAATTTTGTACCTCAAAAAGGATAGTATGTGTTGATCTTTTTCTATTCCATTTGTAATAGGCACTTACATCCAAACGGAAGTAATTCTTTCCGCGTACGGAGTAGAAGCTATTGGGTTTGTAAACAGTTTCCCCTTCTGCAATAGATGCGTTCAAGTCAATAGGTGTTTCTCTTAAACCTCCACTTGTCAATACTTTTCCATTGAGACCAAGAATATTTCTG
>CBFGYQ010000116.1:0-6453 GCA_965652995.1 uncultured bacterium | reverse complement strand
TTTGTATAAACCAGTTCGTTCACCAAGCACAATACATCTTGAGCGAAACTCCGGTTGGAAAATGCCGATTTGAGCAGCTGTAAAATTCATTGCCCATTGCACTTCTGGTTTTTCAGTTTCAATATTTTTTTCGATGGAGGAAAGTAATTCTTCACTGTTGGGAGGAGGGGTTTGTCCTACCCAGCGGAGACGACCCTGATAATACCAGAAGGTCCGTCGCTGAAGTGTAGATGAACTGTTTTGCCAAGACTCCATTAATGCAATGGTCTTTTTGTTTTTTGCAAGTTGATTAGCCATCAGCCAGTCTATCAATGCCAGCTTTTCTTCTTCGGGGTGTTTTGAAATATCCTTGTCCAGTTTATCAATAAGTTCTTGCGAAAGCAATTTATTATCCATGATGAGTATAGCTAACTGACGCGGCAGATACTTTCCTGTTGACCAAAGCTCCATTGCTAATTCATGGTTTTTTTTGATGGTCTTTGCTATGGTTCGTAAGTCGCCGAGTTTGGTGGACTTATCGTCTATTTGTTGCATGATGTTTTGTGTGGTAGGAGACAATGCCATAACTATTTCTTGTTGATATAAACAGACGAGAGCAAAAATACTAAACACCCTTATTTCCAGGGTAACTATAGCTCCATAGCAATTCTCTCTTTCAACGGTGCTATCGCCACTGTTGCTTCATCTTCATTCCCAAAGCTAGGACAACAAAAAATCTACTTCGCTAATACTTTCTTTTGCTTTGAGTCTAGAAGATAGAAATAGAAATAGCCGACAAGACCTGCTACCAGCGAGGCTCCGAGGATGGAGAGTTTAGCTATCAGTTGTGTTTGGGGTTCGAAGAAGGCGAGGGTGGCAATGAAGATGGACATGGTAAAACCAATACCTGCAATCATACCAATGCCCAGCAACGTTCTTTTAGTGATGTGTCGTGCAGGTTCTGCTATTTTGAGTTTGATGGCTGCAATGGAGAATAGAAAAATACCAATTGGTTTGCCCAGTACCAATCCTGAAAAAATACCATGATGCAGTACAGAGGTGAATACCGTAGAAAATTCTGCCGGTAACACAATAGCTGTGTTTGCCAATGCAAACAATGGGAGGATGATAAAGTTGACCGGGTCGTGAAGCGTGTGTTCCAATCGTTCCACTTTATGCATCGGAATAGTGAACGCTAACAGCACACCGGCAATGGTAGCATGCACACCCGAATTGAAAACAAAATACCAAAGGAACAAACCGAGAATGATGTAGAGATGATGTCGTTTTACGTTGAAGAAATTCAGCATGACCAAAATCATCACAATGCCTCCTGCAATTCCCAACGACATCCAGTCAATACTTCCTGCATAAAAAATAGCGATCATCAATATGCCACCCAGGTCGTCGATGATGGCGAGTGCTGTTAAGAATATTTTTACAGAAATAGGAACTTTCTTTCCTAAGAGTGAAAGCACACCCAACGAGAATGCAATATCCGTAGCCATAGGAATACCCCAACCGTGTACATACCGTGGATCGCCTCCACACCATAATAAAAATAACAGAACCGGTACGACCATACCTCCGATAGCTGCGATGATGGGTAACATTGATTTTCGAACAGAAGCTAATTCACCAACAAGTAATTCACGTTTTATTTCTAAGCCGACTAAAAGAAAAAATATCGCCATCAAAAAATCGTTGACGATATGTAATGGTGTGTGTGGAAGATGTAATTCGGGAGCCGGCATCTGTAATTCTTTTTCCCAAAAGCCAATGAAGTTTTCACCCCAAGCACTGTTGCTAACGATGAGTGAAACGATGGTACAGATGATGAGGGTGATACCAACTGCACGACTGTCGTGTATAAATTCTTTGATGGGGGAGATGAGTCGTCTATGAAAAAATAATAAGGCTCTCTTTCTTTTCATCCGCTAAAATTATTAAATTGAAAAGGTCTTACCTAGTTGTCTATTCAAATGCATACTATTAAACTGTTATTTATTGCATACATTTTATTTTCTGTCACAGCTTGTCAGAAGCAATTGTATGTACAGGATAGGAAAACGGAAGTATACACCATTCATTCTACATTACAAAATGACAGCAGCATTTTAAGTTTTTTAAAACCTTATAAATCAGGCGTAGATACGCAAATGCAAGTGGTGATCGGCCGTACAGATATGATGCTCACCAAAGCACAACCGGAAAGCAGCTTAGGGAATTTTATGGCCGATGCACAACTGTATGGTGCGAGAAAAATAGATAGTAAAGTAGATTTTTCTGTTATGAATTATGGAGGCATTCGGTTGAGTTATATTGCTCCGGGTGATATCACTAGAGGAAAAATGTATGAGTTGATGCCTTTTGATAATATGCTTACCATTATTGAAATTCCGGGAAAGAATGTGAAAGAGTTTTGTGATTTTATGGCAAAGGCGAAAGGCTGGCCGGTGAGTGGTTTGCAGTTTATTATTAAAGAAAGAAAAGCAGAAAATATTTTGGTGAATGGAAAAGAACTCAATGAGAATTTAGTTTATAAAATGGCAATAAGCGATTACATAGCGAAAGGTGGTGATAATGCAGAATTTTTATCGCCCTTAAGAAAGAAATACACTTCGGTTTTTATACGCGATTGCATGATAGATTATGTTCAGAACTTACAAGCACAAAACAAACCACTACATCCTGAATTAGAAAACAGAGTAAGCTATGCAGAATAGAAGAAGTTTTTTAAAACATACATTGTTGGGTAGTGGTTTGTTAGTTGCAAATAATTTTCCTTTTGAAAACCTTGCCGCGAGTAACATACAAAGACTTACCATTCTTCATACAAACGATGTGCATAGTCGCCTAGAGCCGTTCCCGATGGATGGAGGAAAATACGAAGGGCAGGGTGGCGTAGCGATGCGTGCAGCATTGATAGAAAAAATAAGAAGAGAAGAACAACATGTTTTATTGCTGGATGCCGGTGATATTTTTCAAGGAACTCCTTATTTCAATTTATACAAAGGTGAACCGGAAATAAAAGCGATGAGCATGATGAAGTATGATGCGGCTACGATGGGCAATCATGATTTTGATGCCGGTGTTGAAGGTTTCGCTAAACAATTACCCCATGCCAATTTTCCAATAGTCATTGCTAATTATGATTTTACTGAAACAGCCTTAGAAGGGAAAACAAAACCCTATCAAATCTTTACAAAAGGAAAAATCAAAATTGGTGTATTTGGCGTGGGTATTAAGTTGAAAGGTTTAGTGCCTGAAGATGCTTATGGTAGAACGAAATACATTGAGCCTATCCAAATTGCAAAAAGTATTTCTGAAAAATTGAAGAAGAAAGAAAAATGTGATCTGGTGATTTGCTTGTCACACTTAGGTTACAGCTACAATTACAACAAAGTTAGCGACATGATCTTAGCAAAAGAAACAGAACACATTGATTTGATAATTGGTGGACACACGCATACTTTTTTAGACAGGCCTACCGTAATGAAAAATAAAATTGGTAAGGAGGTTGTTATAAATCAGGTAGGATGGGGTGGTTTACGATTAGGAAGATTAGATTACATATTCGATAGCAAAAAAAGTTCCAATCTTTCGAATGCACAATCTGTAATTCTGAACAAACAAACAAATGGATAAGATTTTTTTTTTTCAACGAATGTTGGCAATTTCGTTTCGAAAGAATGAATCAACCTTGAGGTGTCAGATTTATAGAAGTTGTTGGTCGAGATCGAAGAAATTAAAAAAACTTTAAAGGGCTTGAGAAGTAATCCATTATTCAGTAGTTTTAGTGGACATAAACTTGTCTCCTTTATTCATTCTTGAAAATATTTTGATAACAATACATTGATGATATTATAATAATGAATCCAACCCATTACGATACTTCTCTAAACAATTCTATTAATGATGCTGAAGCTGTATGGGATAAGTGCCTGACTATTATTAAAGACAATGTGAACCTTCGCAGTTTCCAAACTTGGTTCGAGCCGATAAAAGCTGTCGCGCTTACAGAACAAGTGTTGACGCTGCAAGTGCCAAGTCAGTTTTTTTATGAATGGTTGGAAGAGCATTATGTAGAACTTTTAGGAAAAACTATCAAAAGGCTTTTAGGAAAAGACGGAAGATTGGAATACAGGATCTTGATGGAAAGCAAGGCAACGTATCGCAATCCTGCTTCTGTGAATATGCCCGCCAGCATTCATTCCAAACCGGCAAAGGATAACAACTTTGTGGACATGCCGTTGAAATGGGATGATCCTACCAACATCAAAACTCCGTATGCTATTCCGGGATTGAAGCGTGTACAAATCGATCCGCAGCTAAATGCTAACTATACTTTTGATAATTATGTAGAAGGCGATTGTAATCGTGTGGCGCGCTCTGCAGGAATGCATGTAGCACAAAAACCGGGATTGACTTCCTTTAATCCATTAGTCGTTTTTGGTGGAGTAGGTTGGGGTAAAACACACTTAGCACAGGCCATAGGAAATGAAGTGCGTAGAATGCATCCGAATAAAGTAGTGTTGTATGTAAGTGCTGAAAAATTTATCAACCAATTCATCGACCATTCTAAGAATAATGAAGTCAATGATTTTATACATTTCTATCAGTTGATAGATGTGTTGATCTTGGATGATATTCATTTGTTCGTGACGGCGCCGAAATCACAAGATGTATTCTTTGCAATATTCAATCACTTGCATCAAAGCGGGAAGCAAATCATTCTTACCAGCGATACCCCGCCGAAAGATATGGACGGTATGCAAGAGCGTTTGCTCAGCCGTTTCCGTTGGGGACTGAATGCCGATATCCAAGCACCCGATTTTGAAACACGTCAGCAGATTCTGCAAGTGAAAATGAAACATGAGGGGTTGGATATACCGGAAGATGTGGTGAAGTATATTGCTTACAACGTGAACAGCAATGTGCGTGAATTGGAAGGAGCCTTGATAGCTTTATTTGCGCAATCTACTCTTAATAAAAAAGAAATAGATATAGACCTTGCAAAACGTGTGATGAAGAATTTTGTTCGTTCTGCTGCACGTGAAGTGACTATTGAGAATATCCAGAAAATGGTTTGTGAATATTTCCATCTTCCTTACGATAGGTTGCTTGCTAAAACGCGCAAGCGCGAAGTGGTGCAAGCTCGCCAGATAACGATGTATCTCGCTAAAAAATTCACCAAGAGTTCTTTGAAGAATATTGGAGAGCATTTTGGCGGCTTCGATCATACAACGGTGATCCACTCCTGCCAAACGGTGGAAAACCTGATGGATACGGATACGGAATACAAAGAACACATGATGGAATTGCAACAAAAAGTGCAATTGGCGAGCATGTAATAGCAACGTTTTACATCATTCTAAATTGGATCCAGAATCTCTTAAAAATTATTTTGTAATCTCTGCAAGTCTCTTATCTTTGCAGTCCTTTCGAAAAAGGAAAAAGTTCTTGAAATACGCTGTGGGCAATGCTTACAGCATGATACTGGTGAGGTGGGTGAGTGGCTGAAACCAATAGTTTGCTAAACTGTCGTACGGGTTAAACTGTACCGGGGGTTCGAATCCCCCCCTCACCGCCGGTAATTTTCTAAAAATATTGATAGCAATATCAATAAAGATCGGGGAGTAGCGCAGGCCGGTAGCGCATCTGGTTTGGGACCAGGGGGTCGCAGGTTCGAATCCTGTCTCCCCGACATTAACACCATTCGTCTTAATCCCATAAAGTCGAAAACTTTTAAAAGCCTTGTATTTACAAGGCTTTTTCTTTTTGCTAGCCAAAAATGAAATAGCAATCTTATATCAATTAAACTTTAAAATGAGTGGGCTGAGCTTGTCGAAGCCTTATCAGCAATTCATTTCGACAAGCTCAATGAACTATTTTAATGTCTAATTGGTATTAACAATGGACAAACACGAAAGCCCTTGATGCCCTAAAACTAGATGTTGATACAGGCTGCAAAAAATTATCTTTACCCTCCATTTAACGAATTGAAACAGCTATTTATAAATGCCCACACTTCACTGGATAGGAAAAGATAAAGTTATCAATCATCACATGGATGTGCCGTTTAAAGTTTTGGAACGGAAGTATAGTTATAAATTAGGAGTTATGAATGATGAGTTGAAAACCATTCATAATTCATCACTTATAACTCCTAACTCAAGCGGAGC
This sequence comes from uncultured bacterium, assembly GCA_965652995.1. Lineage (GTDB taxonomy): Bacteria > Bacteroidota > Bacteroidia > Chitinophagales > Chitinophagaceae > JAFIGV01. The sequence goes on along the minus strand of CBFGYQ010000116.1, from coordinate 289 downwards.
CATTATACACGGCGACAACCTTGAAGCCCTGAAAGCCCTTTTGCCCGAATACGAAGGACGGATAAAATGTATCTACATAGACCCGCCTTACAACACCGGAAACGAAGGTTGGGTGTATAACGACAATGTGAACGACCCGAAAATTAAAAAATGGCTTGGACAGGTGGTAGGCAAGGAAAGTGAAGACCTAAGCCGGCACGACAAATGGCTGTGCATGATGTATCCACGTTTGAAGTTATTGCATAAACTTCTTTCTGATGATGGTGCCATATTCATTTCTATTGATGAT
>CBFGYQ010000115.1:0-6470 GCA_965652995.1 uncultured bacterium | reverse complement strand
ATAAGCTGAAGGTTATGGTTTCTTTTTGTAAAAAAGTGTATTGCAATTTTCTTTTACAACAGAAAGCACAAGAGATTTTTAGAAAAGAAAATTGCAATACACTTTTTTACAAAAAGAAACCATAGCCTTCAGCTTATTTAATACAAAAATGCACCGACAGTTTTCGGTGCATTTTCATTTATTAGAAAGAAATAATATTACCTTACCAAGGTTACATTACCACGATATACACGTTGTTTACCATCAGGTATTACGATACGAATGATGTAATTATAAACTCCTACTTCTTGTGGAACTCCTTTGAAAGTACCATCCCACCCTGCTTTGTAGTCATTAGTACCAAACACTTCTTGCCCCCAACGATTGTATATTCTAAACTCCACTAGACGTTGGAATTTCATGTTCTTGACACTAAATACATCATTTCTTCCATCACCATTTGGAGAGAATGCTGTTGGGATCATTTCATGCATGGTGTAATCTATATCCATCTTCACATAGGCTGTATCTGTGCAACCATATTCATTCATACCAACAACGGTGAATGTAGTAGGGTTTAAACCGGTAACTGTCGGATTGTAATTATTAGGATAATCCAGCTGAGCAGTAGGAGTCCATGTATAATACTTTACACCGCCAGCATTTAGCTGTATTTGATCTCCATATTTAAGCATAAAATCTGCGGAAACATCAATAAGCTTTGCTGCAGGGCGTACTTGGAATGTGATGGAATCTGTACCTGTACAACCCAACGTACCTGTTTGTACCGCTAATTGATAACTGTAAAAACCAGGTTGTGTCATGAAAAATTCGGGTTCTTTTATGTAAGGGTCGCTCAGCCCAGCAGGTGGGAACCACAGATAGTTGTAACCAGTAAAATAATCAGGACTTACTTTCACTTCCAATTGCAATGGTTCTCCCAAACATATATTTGTTTCATCATTCAATATCTCGACAATTGGTGTCGGCTCTACTAACGTGTTGAAGGAATATTCTTCTGTCTCACAAGTAAAGTAAGTACCTTTTACGGTATAAGTTGTGTTAGAATCAGGATATGCATAAGTCTTCATCGCAGCAGGATCATCTATTTTAGATACTGGATTACTTGTCCATAGGTAAGTATATTTAGGATTCCCCTCTACTTCTAGTCTAACGGGTTGTTTACCACACATAAACGTATCATCACTCAAAAGTGTAATAGGTAAAAATTCGTGAACAGGAATGACAATACTATCCATTACATTGTTGTTGCAAGGATTAAGGATATTGATAACTATGTTTTCAGTGCCTTCAGGAATATTATCTTGAGATGGAATGATCTTAAATGAAATAACTGTATCGTTGGCAGGTATTACAATCGTTGTTGGTGGCGAGTTATAATCTACACCCATCGCAGCATTACCGGTGAATGACAACAAGATAGTTTCCGGAGTAGCTAGCATTCTATCTCTTTTAGCGGTAATAGTACCTTCTGTACAACCTTCCACTAAATAGCCATCCTCTCCTACCAAACTGGATTTCACATCTAAAGTCACATCATTAGACCTGAAACTGTTTTCTTGTAAAAAAACACCTGAACTTAACGCACAATCTCCACCGTCTCCTATCGCCAACTTAATATGATATGTGCTGCATGCTATTACTTGTGAACGCGCTGTAAGTACTTTAGTTAATCCGTAATAACTAATGTATTGCATATTTTGGTTATCATTATAGTACTGTGCGAATGGAGAACCCGGCCCCATAGCCAAGCAATCATTTAATGAACCCGGTTGTGTAATGGCAGGGTCAGTTGTGCTATTAATAGCTACGGGAATATTAGTACCTGGTATTAAAGCAATATTAGGCGCGCCTGTAATTCCGGGTCCTGATAAAAAGAAACCAAAAACATCATTGAATTGAGTACAGGAAAACGCATCGTATTCCTCAGACCCAAATACATAATCAAATTTTAAACTGTCTCCATCTGGTACAAAATCGAATTCTAGTACACAAGCATCATGAATACCTACGGTTACAAGTGTATCAAGGTCTGGATCACTTCCAGTACTTCCACCTTCGCCCGGTATAGTTTCGTTGCAATTATCTGGAGTTATCGCTGATCCTGAACGAGCTCCTTCAGCATTTCCTGTTGTAAGAAGGATACCACCCGTCAAACCTAAATTGCTTGTGGTTACATTAAAAATACCTCTTGCATTTTGAGTGCATCGTAATGTTGCATTTGAATAACTAATGCCAGCACCAATCAATTTTTGAACTAACTGATTAGCTGTTGATGAATCAGTAATTGCAACTTGAGCCTGAGAACTTTTCGTAGCAAAACCTAGGGTAAATAAACAAATTAGCTTCGTAACAATATTTTTCATACAGAAATGGTTCTGTGGTTTTTTACTTATATAAAGACGTACAATATACTTCTTTCGTTGGAAGGTAAGCTACTAAATTAAAGAAAAACACCCACAAATTTCTTTGCAGGTGTTTTGTATATGTCGGTTGAGCTTGTCGAAACCAATGAAACCAAGTTTAAAAGTTCATTTCGACAGGCTCAATGAACTTAATATCCCATATCCATTCCGCCCATACCGCCCGGCATTGCAGGAGCAGCAGCTTTTGGTTCTGGTTTGTCAGCTACTACACATTCTGTAGTCAATAACATACTAGCGATAGAAGCAGCGTTTTCCAAGGCTACACGGCTTACTTTAGCAGGATCAATTACACCAGCAGCAAGTAGATTTTCATACGTTTCTGTACGAGCATTGTAACCGAAATCAGCTTTACCGTCACGTACTTTTTGTACTACGATAGAACCTTCGATACCTGCATTCTCAACAATAGTACGCAATGGAGCTTCCAAAGCACGACGTACAATTTGTACACCTGTTGTTTCGTCAGCGTTATCACCTTCTACTTTTTCCAAGCTTTCTACAGCGCGGATGTAAGCCACACCACCGCCTGCTACGATACCTTCTTCTACAGCAGCGCGCGTAGCATGAAGTGCATCATCTACACGGTCTTTCTTTTCTTTCATTTCCACTTCAGAGGCAGCACCTACATACAATACAGCAACACCACCGCTCAACTTAGCCAAACGCTCTTGTAGTTTTTCACGATCGTAGTCAGAAGTAGTTGTTTCGATTTGTGCTTTGATTTGGTTTACACGTGCAGTAATACCATCTTTTTCACCTTTACCACCTACCACTGTTGTGTTGTCTTTATCAATAGTGATGCTTTCAGCCTGTCCAAGATACTCCATGGTAGCATTCTCCAATTTGTAACCTTGCTCTTCGCTGATAACAGTACCGCCTGTAAGAACAGCGATGTCTTGTAGCATTTCTTTACGACGATCACCAAAGCCCGGAGCTTTTACAGCAGCGATCTTCAATGAACCACGCAATTTATTTACCACCAAAGTAGCCAATGCTTCACCATCTACGTCTTCAGCAATGATCAACAACGGACGACCGCTCTGAACTGTGCTTTCAAGGATAGGAAGAATATCTTTTAAAGTGCTGATTTTTTTATCGTAGATAAGGATGTACGGATTTTGAAATTCCGTTTGCATTTTTTCTGTATTCGTAACGAAGTACGGGCTCAAATAACCACGATCGAATTGCATACCTTCTACCACCTCTACAGTTGTATCAGTACCTTTTGCTTCTTCTACAGTGATAACGCCTTCATTACCCACTTTCGCCATCGCTTCTGCGATCAATTTACCGATGTTGCTATCGTTGTTGGCAGAGATAGTCGCTACTTGTTCTATTTTACTGTTGTCGTTACCCACTTTTTGAGATTGAGCTTTAAGATTCTCAACCACAGTAGCCACAGCTTTGTCAATACCGCGTTTCAAATCCATAGGATTAGCACCTGCGGCTACGTTGCGAAGACCTTCGTTGATGATAGACTGTGCCAAAACAGTAGCGGTTGTAGTACCGTCACCTGCTACATCAGCAGTTTTAGAAGCTACTTCTTTCACCATTTGCGCACCCATGTTTTCGATCGCGTCTTCCAGTTCTATTTCTTTTGCTACGGAAACGCCATCTTTAGTGATACCCGGAGCACCGAATTTTTTCTCGTTCACCACATTGCGACCTTTAGGACCTAAAGTCACTTTTACCGCATCTGCCAATAGGTCCACACCCTTTTTCATTTTAGAACGGGCATCTGTATTAAAAAAAAGTTGTTTTGCCATTATTTTGATTTGAAAATTTGATGATTTGAAAATTTGATAATTCTAATTTGGAAATTTGATGATTTGGAAATTTGGTGATATTTCATCTTCAAATCAACTCATCTCCAAATCTTCAAATTAGTTATACGATTGCAAGAATATCTGTTTCGCGCATGATAAGGTAGTCTTTACCTTCAAGGCTGATCTCAGTGCCTGCGTATTTGCTGTAAAGAACGGTGTCGCCTGATTTTACAGTTACTGGTTCGTCTTTTTTACCCGGACCTGCAGCTACTACGGTACCGCGTTGTGGTTTTTCTTTTGCTGTGTCGGGGATGATGATGCCGCCAGCAGTTTTTTCTTCTGCTGCTGCGGGCTGTACGATCACTCTGTCGTGAAGCGGAGTAATGTTTACAGTGTTAGCCATTTTTATTGTGTTTTTAAAATTTGAAGAATTCTAGAATGGACTGTAAATATCAGCAATTGTGCCAAGGCATTTGATAAGTCATTTTTGCAGTTTTCTTAAATTTTAGAGATGATTGAAGAAGTAATCGCTGTCTTTTTTTCATTTCATATGCTTTTCTATCACACTTACTATTATATTTACACATTAACTTAAAAACTGTCATGAAAAAAATTTTTACGCTCCTATTAAGTACTGTACTCGTACATTCAGCAAATGCACAATTACAAAACAACACACTAGAAAACTGGCGCACGATTTCATCCGGTTCTGCTACCAACATAGAGGCTCCCAATGATTGGTATGGTATTGATTCTCTTCTTTATTCATTTGCAGCTTCATCCCCATTTATTACAGCTAAGAGATTAATGTTCAAAGACAATAATGCACATGGAGGTTCTTTTGCTGCAAGACTTTTAACGCAAGATATTGGGGGTGGCTTTGTTGCTCCGGGTGTATTGGTAAATGCCAATCCTGATGCTACTAATTTTGACCCACTTGACCCTATTGGCTCGTTAGCCTATCAAGGAGGTACACCCGTTACACAACGCATTAATACATTAACAGCATGGGTGCGTTACATTCCTGTTGGTGGAGATTATGCTTCCGTAAACATACAAGCCATAAAAAACATATCGGGTAAAGATTCTGTTGTTGGTAAGGGTAGCATATTTGTTTCTTCTCTCGCTACATATAGTCAAGTAACAGTACCCGTATCCTATGTGGATGCAACCGTAGTACCTGATAAAGTAATTATCATATGCACTAGCAGTGATATTTCAGGTATAAGTGGTGGCACACCTGCTGATGGCAGTGAATTATTTGTGGATGACATCAATATTAGTACTGCTCTTGGTATTGCTGATATTTACTCAAATGCAACACTAGGTTCCGTATTTCCTAACCCTGCTAATAATATTTTAAATATTAAAGCGGAAGGAAATAATAAGCTTTCTTACAGAGTGTACAGCGTTACAGGTAGTTTAATTGCAGCATCTAGTTTTGAAAAAGAAACAACGATCTCGTTAGATAGATTAAGTCCCGGCAGCTACTATTACGAAATACTAGATGCGCAAAATAAAAAAGCACAAAGAGGTCAGTTTGTCGTTACCAAATAAACTTACTTCAACATAAATTAATAAAGCGCGGCAGATTATGTCGCGCTTTATTATTTCCAAGTCTTGCGAAAAGTAGTTATAAAATGTAGACTATAAAATAGGTGGGCTGAACTTGTCGAAGCCTTGTCAGCAATTCATTTCGACGAGTTCAATGAACTACTTTAATATCTAATTAGGTACTATTTCAAAAACATATGAAACGTATCTCCGCGCAACCCAAAACGCATACTTTCAAGAGATAATATTTCTGCTGGGGCTAAGTTGCCAAGATTTACATTAGAGCCTAGTAGTTGTAAGAAATATACCTGTTGAGCTTTTTGCGGTGCTTCCCAGATTATTTTTTCAGAAGGAATTTGCGTTAATATTTCTTGCACCAAACCTTGCCTTACCTCACCACTATCTCTATAAATCCCTACGTTACCAGCCTCACGTGCTTCTGCAATTACATATTGAGAACCTGCTTCCAATTCCGCACGCATCAATTCTATCCATTGGTATGGAGCCATGATGTTGGTTGCATCTTTACTACCCACTTCAGAAAGTACGGTCACGTGTTTAGCAAGTTTTTCTATATAGCCACATTTCTCCGCATGTGGTATTGTTATCGAACCATCAGAAACTTCTACATAACTCAGCTTATAATCCTGCACCACTTTCAAATAATCATCAAACTGCCCGCGTATCAAAAAAGCTTCGAACAGCGTACCTCCAAAATATACTG
>CBFGYQ010000114.1:0-6561 GCA_965652995.1 uncultured bacterium | reverse complement strand
CTGCTATCAGGTGAAACATTTCCCTGCAGGTATTTATTCTCATCAAGATAAAAATCGTAAGCAACACCAAAATTGAGGTAAGTAGGCATTTCAAATTTTTCTGACGGTACGTGTAGGTTCATTTGGTCAGAAGGATTTGTGCCTTCAGGTAATTCAGATTCAACAGAAAATCCACTACCCGAAAAACGCATGTTTGTACCTACATTTCTTAAAGTAACCCCAAAATGAAAGTTGTCTCTTTTACCGGTAACATAATGTACACCAGCCTCAAAGCAAGCACCATTTGCTTTAATGTTATTGATTTGTTCTGATACGAATGTGGCTCCAATACCAGCGTATATATTTTCAGAAAATTCTTTCGCAAAACCAAGGCTTACATTCAGGAACTGCGGTTTATAACTACCAATAGTACCTTCCGGATTATTCCAGTCAGTAATAGTAATATCTCCAAAACCCATGGACATTATATTCAATCCAAGAACACCAAAGTTTCCTATCTTCTGCGCTAGACCAAGATTGTTAACAGATACTCCGGATCCTCTTAGAATCTCTGAACGTGACAGCCCAATTTCTGTATTTTTCACAAAAGCTAATCCAGCTATATTCACCTTCATAGCTTCAATACCTTTTACGTTAGCTGTATTCATACCAAAGATACCCGTGGACTGTCCCCATGGATTGATGAGTAGCTCCGTCGCTCCTGACTGCCCAGTACGATCTTTGTTTCCAGCAGAAACATTGAGACTGCTGAGTAGTAGAAGTGCTACGGCAGATTTTGTAAAAAGATTTTTCATAAACATCATTCTATTTTTTTCTAGAAGATTGGGAGACTATTTTTAGGCTTTAAAGATAGCCCCCCAAAAAGTTGTTTTTAAAGATTAATAGCTTGTTACATCTACAGGACGCATAGCACCAAACCATTTCACTACCTTTTCACCTATACCTTCTGCTTTTATATGAATAAGATACATGCCACTCGCTATAGGCAAGCTTTTCGCGTTCCTTATATCCCAGTCAATATATGCTAGGTTATCGTCTTTTGTCAATTTTCTAATCAGCGAACCATCTAAAGAGTATACATGGACAGTCGCTTTGTTTGGAAGATTAATGATCCTTACTCTTGTATCAAGACGGTTTTTCTCATATCCATTATATGCATAGTAAGGATTTGGAACTACGTGCATACGGTCTAGAAGTTTCTTTTTGTCAGAGTTATAAGGATTGTCTGCATCTGACAACTGATTAGGCACTAAATCATTAGTAGTAAATTGATATTTAGGGAAGCCAGGTACATTACCAGTATTGTCAAGAGACACTCCGGGAGGTGCATAATAAGCATAAGGTCTAGTTACACGGAATCTTAATCGGGTAGTTGTAGGTATCAAACCATCTTTTACTGAAAGCAAATTATTTGCTAATGGCATACCAGCCCAAATAAATGATTCGAAGGTTGTTCGTTGTACAGGTTCGTTAGGGGATGCAATTCCTTGTGCAAGTTGTTTACATCCATCGTACTTGGTATTAGCTATATAAACAAAATGTTTACCACCAAAAACAGAACCACCAGAGTTATCATACATATTGGCCGTAGGATTCCATATCATATCTCTACCATTCTCATTTTGAAAATAGGACGCTTCTCCAAACACAATATTCAGTCTTTCTCCTGTCTCTTGATTTATAGCATAACCAGGGAACATAGAAAATCCTGTATCTTCAGCACCACCGGAACGTGACGCGTATATAGGTGCTCCACTTCCATCCACATCACCATTCCATGAATTATGACTGCGAAGTCTAAATTTCGGTGTATTACCTTCAGAAAGGTAAGGAACAATTGCTCTTTTATTGGCATCTAAGTCATCAGTCAACTCTATTACCGCACAACGAGACCATTTAGATTTATCAGAAGTAAAGACAATATCTACGCTTTGTAAATCATTGAGAATTCTACCACTTCCAAGATACGTGATACCAAAGCCACAACCGGTTCTGTTTTCATATGCACCTAAGGAATATGGTGCCCACGTAGCTGCTGTTTGTGAGCTATTAGAAAGCATATTTTCATAATATTGTAATGAATCATAGTCATTGTCATTATATGCGCATGGAGGTGGTGTAGTAGGATCATCGTCCTTGGTACCACCAGATCTTATCCAGTTTACCGGAGAAACTTTTTCACCGTCTTTAACGCCAGTAAGCCATGGTATGTTTGGATTATCATAAATAACCTCAGAAGTGATGTATCCGTTTTGCGATTTTTCAGTTTGATCGTCACCAGGACGTACAGTTTGCGCCATTGTTATTGATAAACCATAATCTTCAATGATTTGCTCGTTTAACATTTCTAAGTTGCGCTCACTGTATATAGGATTGCTAAAGTCGCCGTCTTTTATTAGTTGCCATTTAGCCGCATTACCATTAATGATGTTTTCTCCATTGGCAAAAGCTCCAGTTTGACTAAGATCAGGAATTAGGTATAATTTCCAATTGCCAGGTTTTACTTTAAGTGGGTCTACAACCATAACTTTTGCAGGACCTCTACCTCCCACATAAGTAGGCTGTGTTGATTGATAGCCAGTGGTAGCAGACAAGGCTTGTTCTTCGGAAAATTCGTCTAATTGAATATCTAATGCACCGTTTCCTACACCTTCCATTTTTTGAATTACAACCCCGGTACCATAGTCTGCATTAAGAGCAGTACCCATATTGCCATTTGCAGGATTTGGCATTATTGTCAATATTTGATCTCCAAGAGGTGATCCGTTAGGACCATGAGCACTTTCTATATAGGCTCTATCTTGAGTCGACTCCGGATCAAACTGATCGAAATTGGTGAAATTGTTATACCCATAAGCAATTGTAATGTAGTAGTACGATTTGTAATTTACCAATTGTTTATCCGTTCCTGTTGCAAAGGCATCCTGTGTTAACTCAAAGCTGTGAGCAAGTCCTGTATCACTACCATTAACTTTAACTATAGGTGTAAAACAATTATTACAATCTTCAATTTCTGTATTTTTTGTCCAATTCACAATTCTCTTTACTCCATTTTTAATATCACATTGGAAAACTTCGCGGGCTACAGTCTCATCTAATTCTCCTTTTTCATTAAATATTTGTGCAGGTGTAATTAAAGCGTCTCTTAATTGGAACATTCTATAACCTTCAAATTTATAAAGCGAATCTGGGTTAAGAGTTCTAGCTGCTTTTGCCACACGTACTCTGTATTTAGCGGAGTCAAGATCGTAACCGTACTTTTCTTGGAAGTTGGTACTTAAGTAATCATTTTGAAGGTAAAATATGATCTTCCTATCCATCTCTCTATATACCACTCGAGGAGTTTCCGGACCTTCGATTGTCTTAAAGTTATTGTCGAAAAGCTCTTGAGTCAAATCATCTGCTACACGTATTTTACCAAAGCTTGCATTAGGACATCCGCCAGCGTTAGGCACCCAAACAGCACCTATAACAATATCATTTACGTCGCCAGGTCTTAGCTGGAATGGTCCTGCAGAGTGAATAAAACGACGGTCACCAGGTGCATTTTTACAAACACATTCTGACCAACCGGAATTTACGTCTCCTGCAAAAACGAATCTAACTTTGTCTCCACTTCCTGCTCCTAAACCATTACAAGTAATATTTGGTGCGACATAATCATAAGAAAACAATGTTCCCGACTTTCTCGAACCCGTCATGTAAAAATAAAACTCAACAGAAGTATTAGGATCTTGAATCTCAACCGGAGGATTACCGGCTCCTCTATTGATGAAATAAGTAAAGGCCTGCATTTTTAATAAAGTATTTCTTTCTAAGCCTGTTACAGGATCTAATATTCTTTTAAGAGGACCAATAAAAAAGTCAACACCGACCATTGGAGGATTTTCACCATAAGAGTTAGGCTCTCCATTACCGTCTGTAGGAGTAGCGTTATATAATATCCCTAAACCACGTGCTGTATCGCAGCCAATATAGTCATCTGTAGCTATACCTAGATCGGCATCAGTCCATGTAGCCATATAGGCACTGTCTAATGTAAGACCTGCACGGTTAATAACTCTATAGTTGTAGAATGTAGCATCGTTAAGAAAATCTTTAGTAGAAAATGCAAACGCAGATGTTTGAATCTCTAAACCTATAGATTCACTTTTTGTTTGAAGTTTAGCATTACCGCGATCGTTAAAAACCCACCAAACCATTTGATCACCTCTTCCCGGATCTTCCATGTTAGGGTATTCTCCCTCTTCAGGATTATAAATACCGTTGCCGTTCAAATCGACAAATGGTGCATATTCTCTATCGTCCATTAACAATTCTGCCCCAGTTGTACCTTTTGCTTTTCTGGTATTACTATTCAACGGCGCATTATTTCCCGGCGCATTATCACCGTTACCACGTGCAGGCCATTCAAAAATGTTTCTGAAACGTTCATCGTTGACCGCACTACTATAGTCGGATAATTGTTTAAATTCATTAACAACAACTCTGTCTATTTTCCAAAATTTATCCCATTCATTACACTCTTCTCTAGTTATTTCATAAGTGCCGTTGTTTGTATTCAACGGGCCAGGCCAATAGTCATTACCATCTTGACGATAGGTTTGAGCAGCGGTTTTTAATGACCCATTCTGAATACCACCAACCCAACAAGAACCGGCGTATAGTGCATTTTTTCTGGAACCTTTTGGTACTTCATAGGCTGCTATACCAGGACCTTGATCCCACCACATATCACCACCAGTCATCAATCTAGCTCTTACATTATTGATATCTAAATCAATAACGGCCGTAGCAGGAGAGCAATTAGCTGCTGTCTTCATCAAGTTTCTCTTAGTACCGTCTTTACCTGCAGTAGGCAAAGCATCTACTTGCGATACCGCAAAAGAAGAGATAACAGCTAAGGCAATAGATCTATAATTCCGAATCATAGTATTTGTTTAAAATCTCTTGTGTTAAAAATTAAGTGATATACCCAAGTTGATTCTTCTTGGATTGTTCAAATATGCTGAATTCTGAAGGCTTATATTATACAACTCTGTAAATGCTTCCGGATTATTTTGTGCGTCCACATTTTGTTGACCATTAGCAGAAGCTAAGAATCCATTATCATCAGGTCTGCCGGTATATCTGTAAACACTTAATACATCTCTTGTATTTAGAAGGTTTTGTATGTATACAAACGCCATCATGCCAAGAGGTCTTCTGTTAGACGCTCCTTCACCCTTATCTTTTTTGCCTACATATACATCAAACTGTTTCTCTACTCTTAAATCCATCATATAGTGCCAAGGTAGTCTTGAGTTTTGTATACCACCTACGATAGTAGTATTTGAAGGAATCGCATTTAGATATCTCGTATAGGGTTCACCGCTGCGTGCTCTAAAAATCAAGTTTGCACCGGCATTTTCCAAAATATGTGTTTTACCAACAATAGGTCCTTCACCTTTATCATATCTATAATCCAAATTCACGTTGAAAATGTGTCTAGAGTCAACATTTAATGGATAGGTAAATCTTAGATTGGGCAACTGTGCTGTAATCAAATTATTTAATAAAGCTGAAGAACCATCTGCCGATGAGGCAGTACCTTCTACAAATTGTAAAGTATAACTCAAGAATGCTTGAATATGACTGATCCTTCTAAGGTCATACTTGAAAATAAACCCTTTTGTTGTTGAAAAATCTCTGTTACCATAGGTAAAGTAAGTAATCGGCCATGCATACAAATAAGGTCTCATTTGTATCATATCTTTTCTTTCCTTATAGAATCCGGTAATGGTAACTGCAGAGAAACGGTTAAGTGCTTGTTGGAAACCTAATTCGTAATCAAACATTTTTTCAGGTTTCAAGTCCGGGTTTGCAACAAACGTATTTTGTGTCAAATAATAGTAGTCATAAGGCGTAGCATAAATTTGCCCTACACTTTTCGGTCTTTGCACTATTACATCGTAGTGTGCATAGAACATCGACTGGTCTGCAATTGGGAAGGTAAACGACAAACGCGGCATTACATTCACTTGTGGTTTATAATCTGTGAAAGATGTTGCAGGATTGTAGCTTGTATCTCTCATGGTTAATGCTCTATTGCCCCCGGTACGTTGTAAGTATGGTTGCGGAACACGTCCATCACTGTATAGTCTAGTAATGTCAGATGGATCAGCCAATGGTCTTCCGTATGGATCATACCAATCATCACCATTTCTATAACCTACAACTTCAGGTAGCGTTGCAGAATTGTCTGCTACATAAACCACATAATCACTACCCATATTTGTAGGTGTAGTATTTCCATTAAATCTATTAATCGCATTAGAAGTAGCAACTGTTTCTACAGCATATAAAGAGTATGGATCTTTAAGTACTTTGGTATTTGCATCAAAACGATCTACGCGCAAACCTACATTGAATAAGGTACCGCTACTACCTAATTCAAACTTGTCCATTATATAACCGGCAATATAGTTAGGTCTAAAAGCGCCGACCTCTCTTGTATAATTTCCGTTTGCATCTTTCTTTGTAAACCAGTCGTTGAAGTTAACCTGGCCGTTCAGTTTTTTA
>CBFGYQ010000113.1:0-6623 GCA_965652995.1 uncultured bacterium | reverse complement strand
TTACTTGCTGCATTGTTGGGTCTGTCTTTCCTACAGTATCAGTAGCAGACAATGTAGCAAAACTGGTGTTGGCAGATAAGTGAAGTGAGTAAACTTCAACGTGCCCTTTGATATGATTTGCTCTAACTGCAGCAGCAAAAGACGGCTCACCAAAGCTTGTCATTTGAAACGCTAAATGCCAGTTGGATGCATCTACAGCAATACCGTTACCGGTTGCTAAATCATAATAAATGTCGTTTGCATAATTTGCTCCCATCTCTACAGAGTCTTCTACCCATGTCTGTGCATTGGTTTGTGTCGCTAATCCTATAGCAGACACAAAAAGTATAGATTTTAGTTTCATCGAAAAAGATTGTTTTTTACGCTGCAAATGTACTTTCAGCTTTTTGTATCAACTGGCGTATTCAGAACGTTTGACAAATAAATGACAGTTCTGTTTCTATTATCAATATTGTAAATAATCACTTTACAAAAGTTGATTTCTTAACTTCGAATATGTGAACTTTCGTTCGTTTTTTTTTGGAAACTATTTCTACGGTATCTGTGCGGTTGCATTAGCTATGGAGGCTTCACTTCAACAAAGCTATCCATTAAACCCGTTCTATTTTTATGTAGGCGTTTTCTGTTTTACAGTTTGGTTCTACACACTCGCATATGTTTCTGATTCTCGTAAATCAAGCAGCAATAAAAGAACACGCTGGTATCAACAGAATGCGCAACTTGTAAGATATAGCCAGCAGGGAATGCTTTGTCTACTTGCTATTGTAGGCTTCTACTTTATAATTAAATACGGTAATCTTATTTCAAAAATAAGTTGGCAAGACTGGTTTTGGATCTTGCTTTTTCCATTAGTTGGTATGCTATACTACGGTATTAATTATGCTCCGATAGGAAATATTAACCTAAGAAAAGTGGGTTGGCTCAAGCCGTTTCTTATTGGTTTTAGTTGGGCTGGCATCGCCAATGTTTATCCTATTATTCATCATCATATAGTTTCAGGCACTCCATTTTCTGTACAACTATTAAACATTCTTTTGTTCTTTAAAAATTTTATGTTCGTTAGTGTGTTGTGTATAATGTTTGATATAAAGGACTACGCTATGGATGCCAACCACAAGATAAAAACGTTTGTGGTGAACAACGGTTTAAGGAAAACTATCTTTTACATTCTATTGCCGTTGTGCTTTGCGGGATTAGGAAGTTTTGTAGCGTGGGGTATTTCGCAACATTTTTCGATAGGAAAGATTTTATTGAATATCGTTCCATTTTGTTGCTTGATTGTTGTGGCTTACTCCATGCACAGGCGTAAAACTATTTTGTATTATTTGATGATGATTGACGGGTTGATGTTGCTAAAGGCTATATGCGGTAGCATAGCTATGATTTATTTTTAGCCTTATTATCTTTTTTTATAAATAGGCACAGTAGAACAAGGCTCACCGTACATAAGTGATTTTACGACCGGTCGAAGTTTAGCTGTAATGCTTACATAAGCATAGTCGGGGATGGGTGTTTCTCCACAGCCTTTTATTACAACGCGCTTATCTATGTAATCTTCCTGCACAATCTGTGCAAGATTTTTATTTATGAGGTCATTCACCATTTCTTTACTAGTACCTAAAAAAACAGTTTGTGCAACAGGCTCAAGATAAGTTGCTGCTAGCATATATGCCCAAACAGGTATTATGGCGTCTGCAGAGCATAAAATAGCTACATGTTTTCCTTCATACTGTGTCCAATCATGTGACTGAAGTGCTGCTCTATAGTCTTTCTCTTTTAAGATCATCTCCATGAATAGAAATGGCTTCAAATCAAACGTAGCTAAGTCTTTTTCTAAAGGAAGGTATTGAGCAAGGTCTATGGTAATAATTCCGCTCTCTGCTACTCTATTTACAATCTTTTCCATTTTACAAATTTACTATTGCTTAGGTATCCAATAAAAAAACAGCCTTCTCTGCCAAGGCTGTTTCTGTTTATAATGCGTTAAATAAAATTAATAAAGGTTTTTCGCGCTATACTTCACATCTGCATTACGAAGCAACGATTGTTGCAACATTCCACCAATACTGTTTTTCAATTGCATTGTTTGCATTGTAGTTTGTTGTTGTACTTGCATTGGGTCTGGTGCTGCAGTCGGGTTTTGTTGTCTGTTTAATACAGTCATAAAAAACACTCCATCTTGTCCTTTAATAGCTGGAGAAATAGTGTTTGTTTTAAAGCCATCGAAAAATGTGTAACCAACTACTTTGGGCTCATAACCTAAGTTGGGTAAATAGGTGCTTGCTGCGCTAACAGAATCCAATGTTTGTACTTGTTGGCTAGATGCTTGAGCAATGGCTGCTAGTTGTTGTCCTTTATATTTAGCTGCAATAACTGCTGCTTTCTTTTCTGCTTTCACTTGTGCTTCTAACATAGGACGATTGCTTTCATCCACTTGCATCAATCCTTTTTCGCGAACGGCAGTTAACTTTCCAATTATATATCTACCATCTAGATTAAAGATCGGAGAAACATCTCCTTTCTTAGCATCGTACATCCAGCGGATAACATCTCTAGAAGAGCCAATACCAGGAATAATGAAGTCGTTCACTTTTACATTTTCAGCAATGAGCTTATTCAAATTTTGTTTTTTCAATGCTTCATCAAATGCTTTTTCATTTGTGTTTTTTCCGGCAAATTCATTTGCTTTAGCATAAATAGCATTTTCTGTTTCCGGTGTGGCAAAGAGTGGCTTTGTGATAGTTGCTAATTTCACAACAGGTTGCACATCTTTTTGGCTAATAATTTCGATGTAGTGATAACCTGCGTAATTATCATTTTCAACTTTCACTACTTTTTTTCCAGAGCCTTCAAAAATAAAATCTGCAAATTCTTTAGATATCTGTCCACGCTGCGCTAATGTAAATTCATATTCACCTCCTGTAGCCTTACTTCCATCATCATCAGAATAGGTTGTAACTAATTGCTTGAAGTCTGCGCCGGATTTAGCCGCATATTCTACGCTGTCAATTTTCTTCTTAGCTGCACTATCAGATAACACCTCATTACCTTGATCTTTAGTCTTCACCAATACGTGTCTAACTTTTACAGAATCCGGCAAAGTACTTCGTTCAATTACCTTAGTTAGTTTGTAATTGCTGTTTTCGAAATAAGGTCCATAAACCGCTCCTACAGGGAGTTTTAAAATAGAGTCTGCATACTGCGACATGAACGATTTTTTACTTACAAAAGCATCTACATACGCTTCTTCAGAATTTCTATTTACAAAGTTTTCGTTATCTGTAGTGGTTGTAAATTCATTTTTCAGTTGAGAAATAGTTTGTAACACTGTTGCTGTATCTTCTTTAGAAGGGTTCACATCAAAAGAAACGTATTCCATACTTCGCGTAGGATCGTCTATTCTGTATTGTGCCGCGTGCTTTTTAATATAGTCATTCAATTCCGCATCAGTTACTTTTACTTCATTATCATTTACGGTAGTGAATGGAACTTTTACAAATTGAATGTTTGCAATATTAGTCGCATCCTTTGTTGTAACGTCAGCAATAAATTTCGGTGTATATACAGCACCTGAAATAAGTGAAGAATATTTTTGTAATAATGCTTGACGTTTAATATAGCTTTTCATCATTTCCCATTGTTCAAGAGCTTTTGCAGCTTGTGGGTTGTTCATATCTATTTTCTTTTGTTCGAACGCCATCAATGCTTGAGGATCAAACTGACCTGTTTGTGGATTTTTAAAATAAGGAAATTGCATTACCATAGGATGTGGATTTGCTCCGGTAATCATTTCTTTTTCTTCTTCCTTAGTTAATACTAGACCAAGATCTTCCATTTGTTCAGCAACTAATTTTTCATAAAGCATTTCATTCAATACTTGTGTATGAATTTGTGCCTTTGTATTATCATCTATATTATTACCCATTGTAGCATACAGCGTCTCTAGTTCATTAATACGAATGCTGTAGTCTTTAGGATCTATTGCTTCACCATTCACTTTAGCAATGTATTCACCTCCGGTAAAAATTCTTTTAAGATTGTCGCCGGCATCCATCAAAAGGAAACCAACCAATGAAATAGCGATAATGAAACCAACCAACTTAGCATACTTGGTTCTAAGGCTTTGTATTACAGACATGGTCTTTTAGTGTATTTATTATTATTTTACAAGGAGCGCAAATTTATAGGAAAATTTCAGAATATCGTTATTAATAGTACATAGGTATGATTTTTCATAGTTTTTCAAATGAAAAGTATTTATCTGTTAATTAATGTTGACAAGAGTGGGAATTAGAAATAATAAATTTTTACCTGTAAGAAATGCTGTAGTTCCAATTCTTTTTTTTAGAATTATTTATTAGAAAGTTAACACTGATATAAGATATTAATAGTAGTGGATTTCGGAACTATTCAGTAATCCACTTATCAAGAGTTTTATGTGGATTTTCTCATTTTAATAGGGTTCTTATTTGTGAGTAATTCAAATAATTAACTGAATGAACTATAAACTTTAATTTTGCAAACTGTAAAGAATATTTCTATCCCCATACTAACAGGGCTAATAGCAATAAATTTTTTTAAATCCTCTTTTCTATTATTTATTATGAATGTGCAAACAGACAATAGAACTTTATCTAAAGGTTATTTAGATATGGAAGTAGATCCTAATTTGGATTTATTTGTTGAAATTGAAAAATTGAAGAAAGAAAAGAATGCGGTAATATTAGCACACTACTACCAAGAAGCTGATATTCAAGATGTTGCAGATTATATAGGCGATAGTTTAGGATTAGCTCAACAAGCAGAGAAAACAGAAGCTTCTATTATAGTTTTTGCTGGAGTGCATTTTATGGCTGAAACTGCCAAGATTCTCAATCCTCATAAAAAGGTGTTATTACCAGATTTAAAAGCTGGCTGTTCACTTAGTGACAGTTGCCCACCAGAATTGTTTAATAAATTCAAGGAAAAGCATCCAGATCACATAGTTATTTCATATATAAATTGTTCAGCAGGTATCAAGGCTTTAAGTGATATAATTTGCACAAGTTCAAATGCTAAACAAATAGTAGAATCACTTCCTGAAGATCAAAAAATAATATTCGCACCTGATAAGAATTTAGGAGCGTATATTAATAAGAAGACTGGAAGAAATATGGTTTTATGGAATGGTGCTTGTATGGTTCATGAACTTTTCGCACATGAAAGAATTATCAAACTTAAAGAAAGAAATCCTGAAGCTAAGTTTATAGCTCACCCAGAATGCGAAGAAGCTGTACTAAGAGAGGCCGACTTTATTGGTTCTACCACCCAGTTATTGAAGTACACTCAGGAAGATCCTTCAAAAAGCTTTATAGTAGGAACGGAGACAGGAATACTTCACCAAATGCAAATTAAGTCACCTAGTAAAATATTCATTCCCGCACCGCCAGACAATGCTTGTGCTTGTAATGATTGCCCTCATATGAAATTGAACACATTAGAAAAACTTTATCTTTGCATGAAACATGAGCAGCCTGAGATATTAATGGAAGAGAGTTTGTTAGAAGCTGCTAAGAAACCTATTGTAAAGATGTTAGAGTTGAGTAAGCAATTGGGTTTATAATTATTTTCAACGGTAAAAATTATTAATGTTCAAAGAATACGATGTAGTTGTTGTTGGTGCAGGTCATGCAGGTTGTGAAGCCGCGGCTGCTGCTGCAAACATGGGATCCACGGTTTTGCTTATCACAATGAACATGCAAACGATTGCTCAAATGAGTTGCAATCCGGCAATGGGAGGAATAGCTAAGGGGCAGATAGTAAGAGAGATTGATGCGCTTGGAGGTTATAGTGGCATTGTTTCTGATAAGTCTATGATTCAATTCAGAATGTTGAATAAGTCTAAAGGTCCTGGAATGTGGAGTCCGAGAACGCAAAATGATAGAATGCTTTTTGCGTCTACTTGGAGAGAGATGCTTGAGAATACACCCAACTTAGATTTCTGGCAGGATATTGTCAAAAGCTTAATTGTTTCACGTGGAACAGTAGAAGGTGTACTAACCGGAATGGGGCAAGAGATAAGAGCCAAGACAGTTGTATTGACAAATGGAACATTTTTAAACGGAGTCATACACATAGGAGAGAAGCAGTTTGGAGGAGGGAGAATAGGAGAAAAAGGAGCAACAGGTATAACTGAACAGTTAGTAGAATTAGGTTTTGAAAGTGATAGACTAAAGACTGGTACACCACCAAGAATAGACGGAAGGTCTCTTGATTACTCTAAGATGGAAGTACAAAATGGAGACGAAGAGATTGTAGGCTTTTCTTACTTACCTATTAAAAAAATTAGTTCGAAAGAACAACGAAATTGCTGGGTTACATACACAAGTGATGTTGTTCATGATATATTGAGGACAGGCTTTGAACAATCTCCTATGTATCAAGGACGTATTAAAGGAAGCGGACCTAGGTACTGCCCTAGCATAGAAGATAAGATCAATCGATTTGCTGATAAGGAAAGACATCAGCTGTTTGTAGAACCTGAAGGATGGAATACAGTAGAGATTTACGTAAACGGCTTTAGCACATCTTTGTCCGGCAAAGAACAAGTTCTTAATAGACTTAGTCTCTAATGTGAACTTCAG
>CBFGYQ010000112.1:0-6661 GCA_965652995.1 uncultured bacterium | reverse complement strand
GTGCTAGAAGCTACATTAAACAATATAATCGCAGCAAATTCATCAGTATACTATACCACCATACCTACTCCTTTCTTTTGCATTAATATTCCTACACAATACAATCCAGGTGCTGTAGATCCTAATGTTGATAATATTACTGTGAATTTAGTACCGGGCTTAGAGCCAAATGGAACAGTAACCTACATAGCACCTTACACCGCTACTCAACCATTAGGAGTAAGTACAGGAAGTTTTTCATTCAACAGTGCAACTGGTCAGCTGGGTTTCACACCTAATTTAGTGCAAACCAGTCTTGTGGTGTACAGAGTAGAAGAGTATAGAAATGGAATACTTATCGGAACCAGCATGCGTGAGATGACATTTGTGGTATTAAGCAACTGTAATAATATCGCTCCTATACCTGGACCAATTAGTAATGTTGTAAATGCTACACAAACTGGTCCCACCACCGTGCAGGTTTGTGATGGAACGAGTGGTAATGTTAGTTTTAACATAACAGGAGCAGATGGAGACGGAGATAACATAAGTATGAGTTTTGCGGGACTGCCGCTAGGTGCAACAGGTAGTATTTCTAACAATGGTTCACTTAATCCACAATTCAATTTCAATTGGAATGTAACAGGGATTCAGCAAGGAAATTACACTTTCTATCTTACGCTTAAAGATGATGGCTGCCCACTTGCAAGCACACAAACTTATGCCTATACCATATCTGTAGTACCTTTTAGCGACATACTTAATTCAGGTGCTATATCCGGTTGTATTGGTCAAAATAATGGAATGGCCTGGGTACATCCTCAAGGAGCCAATACCTATACTTATACTTGGACCAACTCAGCAAACCAAGTTGTACAGCAAAAATCTGACGACAACAATGGAGATACAATGAGTACGCTATCTCCGGGAACTTATACTGTGTACATGGTCAATCAATTCGGATGTGACACTAGCCTAACTCTTACTATTCCGACGCCCAACTATGCGGTGAATTTTCAACCTCCTGCTGCAGTTTGTCTAAATACACCTACCTCTTTTCAAAATACATCAAGCAATAACTTCAACACCTGGGAATGGGATTTCGGAGATGGTAACTCTTCCTCTTTACAAAATCCATCTCATACTTATAACCAAGCAGGTACTTATACAGTAAAACTTATCGGACGTACACCCAATGGGTGCAATGACAGCATTACTAAAAATGTAACTGTAGAAGAAGTCATCATACACATTAATATGGGTGATGATACTATCTGCGAAGGATCAAAAACTTTGTTAGTAGCTTCCGGTGCTAGTACCTATGTGTGGTCACCCGCATCATCTTTATCGTGTTCTACCTGTCCGCAAACATTAGCCTATCCTGACACTACGACTATATACACCGTAATCGGCACCTCTGCACAAGGCTGTGAAGGCACCACCACTACACGTTTGAATGTGTTGAACACAGGGCTGGATGCGTCTCCCAACGATACGGGCGTTTGTCCCGGCGATAGTTTGCAACTGCATGTTACGGGCTTCGACTCTACTATAAGATGGTTTCCTTCAGCAGGATTATCAGATACATCAGCCAACCCGTGGGTACACCCCACAGGGCCACTTACCTATATTGTTGTCGCAGATTACAAAAATGGTTGTAGTGATACAGAACGTATCAACATTCGCTATGTTTCCAATGCAGTTATCAATCTTGCAGACTCCGTAAGACTTTATCCCGGTGAATCTTATCAAATGGATCCAAACGGTAATTGTCTTTACTTCCATTGGTTTCCTCCGCTCGGACTTTCTGATACAAAAATTGCCAACCCAATTGCTCAGCCACCTGTGAGGACAAGATATTTTGTAGATGGAAGGACAGAATGGGGATGCGAGACCAGAGATTCTATTGATGTTTACATTATAATGGAATCTTTGCTGGATGTACCTAATGCTTTTATACCGGGCAGTGACGGTCCCAACAATATTCTTAAACTGATCCGTCGCGGAGAAGCTACACTGAAATCATTTACGATCTATAATCGCTGGGGTAACAGAGTTTTTGAAACGAGCGATATCAACGAAGGTTGGGATGGACGTTATAGTGGCACTCCTCAACCAATGGGCGTTTACATCTATGTGATAGAAGCTGCTTACAACACAGGCAAGAAATTTTACAGACAGGGGAATGTTACTTTGATAAGGTAGATTTATTTCTTCGACCATTCTTTAACAACTCCACCTCTACTCTTTCACACAATTTTTTCGTGATCTTGTTTTGATCATAAACACATCTGATAAGTGCTGCTCCTGCATGAGCTATTTCCATTGCGATATTTTTATTCTCCATTGCAAATTTTATTTGTCTGCTAAAATCTTCTGCTGTTTCAGCGACTAAGAAATGTTTACCCTCTTCAAGTCCTTCAATTCCCTGAATACCAACTGCCGTACTAATTACCAATTTTTCAGCCGCGATAGCTTCCATTATTTTCACCCTGATACCACTACCCGCTTGTAAAGGCACGATCAATATTTTTTTATCAGCAATAAACGCTTTGGCATCAGGTACTTCACCGGCACAAATAATTCCATCGCCTTCATACTTCTTAAATGAGGCTGGCATATTTCTACCGGCAAAATGAAATTCAAATTCAGGTACTACTATATGTACCTCCTTCCAAACATTTTCTAAGAACCAAGTCACTGCTTCTGCATTAGGCATCCAATCCATCGCGCCAATATGATACCCTATCCATTTAGGCTCCTGTTGTGTTTGCGGTAAGTGCTTGGAATTAATACCGAATGGAGCAACGTGAATAGAGGTTTCACTTCCTAAGTCATATACAGTTTTCGCATCTGCATCAGTTATAGCTATCAGCAAGTCTGTAAGTTCCCATGCATTCAATTCAAATTTTTTGATCCTTGCTGCAAGATCTTTTAAGTATATTCTTTTGAAACGATTGCTTGTTTCATTTGCCAGACGTTCCCATATCTGATGTTCGATATTGTGCAAGCGTGTAGTGACGAAAGCAGCAGAAGCAGCCCTTATGGACGGCAAGTAAACCGACAGATAAATACTCTCCAACTGAATAATTTCAGGCTCAAAGTCTTCGATCGCAGCAACGAGTTTCTTTTCAAAATCTTTATCAAAAAAACGATCAGCCTGATTAGGTTGTTTGCTTAATAGGTAATTCTTTAGAGAGGGAAATATCTTTATTTCTGTATCAATATCAAAAGTCTCGAAACGAATATCCTTAAACAGTTGAGGCAATTCTTCGACAGGAATAAAGTGGCGGGAAGTATTCATACTAAAAAGAAAGACCTCCATACCGGCTTTGTGATAACCCTCCAACATCGCATGCACCGCAAGATTACCTCCATCATTCAAAGGATACGGAACTCGGTTGGTAACAATTAATATTCTTCTACTATGCATTTTGCCGTTTGCAAATGTACTAAGACCCAAAGTTTATGCGTTATTTTTACCGCTTATTAATTCACATCTTTTTCTGTCTTATTTAAGTAAATGAAGCGCATTATCTGTACTGTCACCAACGATTTGAATTATGACCAAAGGATGATCCGAATATGTAATTCACTTGTTGAAAACGGTTATGAAGTATTGCTCGTAGGTGTGAAGAAAAAGAATAGTCTTTCATTAATTGCGCAAAAATTCCAACAAAAAAGAATTCCGATACTGTTTGAAAAAGGAAAATTGTTCTATGCTACTTACAATCTTCAATTATTCCTGTATCTGTTATTTGTACGAGCTTCCATTTTTTGTGCAATTGACTTAGACACCATCGTACCCGTTTACTATGCATCTATTTTCAGAAATAAAAAACGCGTGTACGATGCGCATGAATTGTTCACAGAAATGCAAGAGGTAATGTCGCGACCGGCTATCTATAAAATGTGGAGTTGGGTAGAAAGAACTTTTGTAAAACGGTTTCCGGTTGGTTACACAGTAGGTGCGTACATCGCTGATATTTTTAAAGAGCGGTATGGTGTATCGTATGGACTGGTTAGAAATATCACCGTTTTAAAACCTATTGCTATTCCTGAAAAACAAGAACGTTATATATTGTACCAAGGCGCGGTGAATGTGGGAAGATGTTTTGAGTATTTGATACCTGCTATGCAATACGTAGACGCAAAACTCATTATTTGTGGTGAAGGAAATTTTTACGAGCAGGCAAAAGCATTAGCAACTGAAAACAACTTAAACAGCAAGGTAGTTTTCAAAGGATATGTACCACCGGCAGAGTTGAAAAATTACACCTTAAACGCTTATATAGGAATCACATTATTTGAAGCAACCGGTACGAGTAATAAATATTCTCTAGCCAATCGTTTTTTTGACTATATGCATAGCGGCGTACCACAGCTTTGTGTGAAATATCCTGAATATGAACGGATAAATGAAGACTTCGAAGTGGCTCATTTAATTGCAGAACCAACAATTCAAAACATTGCTGAGGGATTAAACTACCTTTTGCAAAACGACGCTTATTATCAAAAACTACAAATGAATTGTTTGAAAGCAAGAGAGGTATATTGCTGGCAACACGAAGAAAAAACATTGCTAAAAATCTACTCACAACTTGTCTGAGATTCGCCTTCATATCGTTTCATTTGCCATTCCAGATCCACCTGACTACGGAGGTATTATAGATGTGTTTTATAAAGTGAAATACCTTGCAGAAGCGGGCGTAAAAATCTATCTGCATTGCTCGCAATACGTAAACAGACAACCATCAAAACGATTGGAAGAATGGTGTGAAAAAGTATGGTATTATCCACGACTTACAGGAGTTTCAGGACTTTCACTTACAAAGCCTTATATCGTAAATTCCAGAAAGGATGAGGCTTTATTAAGAAACTTACAAGCTGTAGATGCACCCATATTATTTGACGGACTCAGTACTACCTACTACCTCAATCATCCTACACTAGCTAATAGATTAAAAATATTACGTCCCCAAAATGTAGAGCAAGATTATTACTCACTACTTGCAAAGAGAACTGCGAATTCTTTGAAGAAAATCTATTATTTACTCGAATCTTTTTTACTAAAGAAAAATGAAAGTCGGCTTCACGCTATAGATGCTTTCTTTACAGTTGCACAACACGATCATCAATTTTTCAAAGAAAAATATCCCAATGCAACACACGAATACATTCCCTCTTTTCAACCTTACAATGAAGTAATTAGTAAGGAAGGTATGGGGGAGTATTGTTTATATCATGGCAATCTTTCTGTGGAAGAAAACAAAGAAGCAGCACTCTTCCTTCTTGATAAAGTATTTGCTGACATTGATACTCCATTAATCATCGCAGGAAAGAATCCATCGGAAAAATTGATTGTTTTAGTGAGACGACACAAACATTGTAAACTCATTGCCAATCCTGATGCGGCTACTATGGAAAAATTAATAGTCGATGCACACATTCACGTGCTCCCTACTTTCCAGAATACAGGACTAAAATTAAAATTACTTCACGCACTTTTTCACGGACGGCATGTGCTGGTAAATCCTGAAATGCTCGAAGGAACAGGCTTGGAATCTGTATGTACAATAGCCTACACGCCACATGACTTTATTGAAAAAACAAAGGAACTTATGAAAGTTCCTTTTGATAATAATGAAATAAGTAAACGAGCTAATCTTCTAAAGCAGCACTATGATAATCGCATGAATGCACAACGTATTGCTACATACCTGCAACAGATATCTCTTTAACGGCACCCTGCTCTACCCTTACTACTCTCGCAGGATATTTTTGTATTATAGAATAATCGTGCGTGGCCATAATGAAAGCCGTATGATAATCTCGGCAAATACTAAATAGCAATTGCATGATTTCATCGGTAGTATCTGGGTCAAGATTTCCCGTAGGTTCATCCGCCAGTATCAGCTTCGGATTGTTGAGCAATGCACGAGCTATATCCACACGTTGCTGTTCACCTCCGGAAAGTTCATAAGTCATTTTAAAACCCTTATTCTTCAACCCTACTTTCGAAAGGACATTTTCTATCTTTTCCTTCATCAGCACTTTGTCTTTCCATCCTGTAGCTTTCAAAACAAATTCCAGATTATCTCTTACGTTTCTATCCGTAAGCAGACGAAAATCCTGAAACACAATTCCTAAATTTCTACGTAGCAATGGTATATTCTGCCATTTCAATTTTTTAAGATCGAACCCGGCAACATTTCCTGAACCTTGTTTTAAATATAAATCTCCATACAAGGTTTTGAGAAGACTCGATTTTCCGGTTCCTGTTTTACCAATCAGGTATACAAATTCACCTTTATCTACATGAAAATTCACATCACCTAATATCAAATTTTCTCCTTGAAAAATATTTGCATCTTGAATGGAAACTATACTTCTTTCGCTCATAAACTGTCTATAAAGATTAGTGACAAACTTACAGGAATAAAGTTTAAAACAGTGAAAAAATATACACTTGTTGCAATCTAATAGATTCTGTTTTGTTTATAAATTTATCATTCTTAAATGCTAACATCATGGGAAAACTTGCCGAAATAAAAACCAAACAAACAGAACAAAATGTAGAGGATTACATCAACAAAATAGAAGACGAAACAAAAAGGAAGGATAGTTTTACATTAATAGAGATGATGAAAAAAGCGACGAATGAAGAACCCAAAATATGGGG
>CBFGYQ010000111.1:0-6685 GCA_965652995.1 uncultured bacterium | reverse complement strand
TGCTTTTAGATTTCGGAAGTTATCCATGAACAGTCTCGAAATAGAATACAATCGCATATCTTCTACAATAGAAACTTCGGGAACATTGCTCATATCATTGTCCTTGTTGCGAAACTTCAGAGGAATAAAACAATTAAATCCTCCGGTCTTATCCTGCAAAGCTCTCAATCTACTCATGTGATCTACACGATGTGCGTAGTTTTCAATATGTCCGTACAACATGGTTGCGTTGCTGTGCATTCCAAGATTGTGAGCTGTTTCGTGAATTTTCAACCACCCATCAGCACCTACTTTATCAGCACATATTTGCTCACGCACTTCAGGATGAAAAATCTCTGCTCCACCGCCCGGTAACGACTGCAACCCTGCTTCATTCAACTTTCTCATACCTTCTTCCACGCTCAATTTCGCTTTGCGGAACATATAGTCTAATTCAACTGCTGTGAATCCTTTAATGTGTAGATCAGGTCGATGTTGTTTAATAGAACTAATGACCTCACAGAAAAACTCCAAATTCATTTTAGGATGTACTCCTCCTACAACGTGGACTTCTGTAACCGGTTCTCCATCATACTTCCGGACGATGTCCAGCATTTCCTCTTTTGTCAATTCCCAACCATCATCACGATGTTTATATTGGCGAGAATAGGAACAAAAGTTGCACGTAAATACACAAACATTTGTTGGCTCAATATGAAAATTTCTATTAAAATAAACCTTGTTTCCATGCAGTCTTTCACGTACATGATTCGCTAATGTTCCTACAAAACTCAACTCCCCTTTTTCAAAAAGCAAAACGCCATCCTCTTCAGAAAGGCGTTGTTCGTTCAATACTTTTTCTGCTATTTGGTGCAGGTTCTTATCAAGAGGTTGTTCAAAAATTTGTTTAATTCTTTCGCTACTATTCATTATTGCAATACTATTTTCTTCGTAATGATACCGTCTGCAAAGATACATTGCACATTGTAAATGCCTTTTTGCAACACAGTTAAATCAACTGTATAGTTTTCTTGTTGTCTATTCTCTATATTAATTGTTCTTACGGTTTGTCCCACCATATTAGAAACGATTATTTTTTGTAGAGAAGTATTATGTTCGGTAATAATTTCAACTATTCCGGTCGTTGGGTTTGGGAATAATTTTACCGCGTTTTCATTTGCTATATCGTTTACTTTATTAGGATATTGAACCAACTCCGGATGTTGAGTAAGTTGGTAAGAATACCCACCAGACAGTACATTATTATGCATTACAGCGCATTGCTGTTGTGTGAACATGAGCATGGATAGATCATCGCAATAGTCCATGTAGTTCATGAACATCACTCCCGGGAAAGTACTGCTGCAATTATCCAGCAATGGGAAAGGTGGGTTACCAACACTATATCCTTCGGAAGGTGGTGTATCGGCAATACCATCATCTTGTCCGCCAGGATCAGAGGGGCAAAGTCCACCATCATCGCCGGATGGGTGCCATATATCTAAAAAGTGTCCAATCTCATGTGTCAATGTTTTTCCAAGATCGAAACCGGAAGTATAATCATCAGAAGCAGTTACTCGCTTTCCAAAATTTTTATAGTTCAACACAATTCCATGTTGCCAAGCTGGGTCTCCTTCGAAGTTAGTAGTAGTAACTCCTAACAAACCTCCTGAAAATCTTACCACCCAAATATTGAGGTATTTATTGGGGTCCCAACCCTCTTTACCACCGGTAGATACTTTTTTTGCATTATTGTAAGACCACATACCAAATGAAGACGTAGTAGTTGTTACTGTATAACCTGCTGTTGCAGAACCATCAGGTGCAGTATGTGCTAAACCGAATAGAATATCAGGATTGCCAATTAATGGCTGGAAAGCTGCCGGTATACCTGTAGTACCATTTTGGTTGTTAAAATCTCTGTTCAACACTGCTATTTGTGAATCTGCTCGTTGTTGCATACCCGCAGCACCGCCAATGTTTGCCATATCAGTTGTAGAAAGTACATAGTGTATTACAACCGGAATAATGGGTGTAGCAGAAGTTTTAAAGTGCGTCTTTGATTTCACAGATTCTATTGCTCGCTGAATATCCTGTGTACGTCTCTTCTGATACCTTTCTCTAAATTTAGGATCAGAATTTAATTTATTGGTCAAAACCTGCGCAGAGCCGCATGTTCGTTGTGCATCGGCATTTACAACGATGGTTGTCAAAAGGGCTAACATCACAAAATTTCTCAAATTCATCACACAGTATTTTTAATTGAAAATTTATTTATCCTTCCGCTTATTTATCTCATCGCGGATATTGATGGCTCTTACATAATCTTCCTGCTCCAACACTTGATGGAGTAATTCATTTAATTCATCGAGTGACATACTTTTCAAATCCTCACTTCCAACAGCAGTTCTGGAAACAGATTCCGGCATATCGGTATGTGTAGTAGTGTGTGTTTCTGTACCTTCAGGTTGATCTAGGTATAAGCCCGCAGCATCTAAAATATTTTCGTAAGTATATATTTTGCAACCGCTTCTTACAGCTAGCGCCAACGCGTCGGAAGTCCGTGAATCAATCTCTACACTTTCTCCATCAGCATTATTGCAATAGAGCTTTGCAAAAAAGATGCCTTCTTCCAGTTTATAAATTATTACTTCAGAAAGATTAATATTAAATGAACTCATGAAATTGGTGAACAGATCGTGTGTCAATGGGCGACTCGGTTGCATACGTTCTAGTGCTACGGCAATTGCCTGCGCTTCAAAGCCACCAATAACAATCGGCAATCTTCTTAATCCATTTACTTCGCCCAACACTACAGCATACGAATGAGTTTGAGTGATGCTATGCGATAGTGCTACAATTTCCAGTTCTATTTTTTTCATTTTTTCTTATAAAAAATCCTTTCAGAAACAGACGTGTAATATACTTAGTTTTTAAATAAATTTCTTGCTAATACAGCACTACATGTTAAAATAGTGTAGGCACTTCATCTTCTCCTTCTTCTTGCACCAACACTATTTCTTTTAGGTCACTTCCACCAAACTTAGCACCTATCGTTTTCCAGCCTGTAATATCAATAGTTTCAGATAGGTTGATCTCTTCTTCTACATAATCTGCTTTCTTCTTTCCGCTCTTGATGATAACTACCGGTTCTTGCAAAGTAGATACAAACTTCAAGTGATTGCCTTCCCCTTCTTTAATGAACTGATATTGACTTTTTAGTGTCTTTGATTCTATCACAAAACGTTTTGCATAATGCTGATTGCTCTTAGCATCATAGTATATTGCTGAAACTGTTTTATCCTGTGAGAATTTTTCTATCAATAAAATATTATCTGCATCGTACCGATTCGTGATTTCAAAATCGGTGAGTTCATAGATTCCGTTCTTATAAAAAACGATGATGTTCTCTCCTTCTTCAAACTTACCAATCAAAACACCATTACCATCTTTGTTCAATCTGCCAACAGTTTCGTCATACCATATCTTCTGCCCTGCTAATGTAGAACGTCCTTTTTCTTTGAGTTTGATGCTCTTGATAGGATATTTCGTAACCTGATTTCCTCCTGCGCCTCTACCTTTTATATCCAAATCTTCGAATGCAAAATCCAGTTGTTTTATTCTTGCCTTACTACCCGGCGATAAAAGAATTGAAATTATTTCCGCTTCCCCGTTGCCATTGGCGGTAAAATACATGACCTTGCTATTAGTGTTCCCTTTTGTGAGGTCGTATTCCTTATCTCTGGTAATGCCTGTTACATTAAAACGTTTGCCATAAGCAATTCCCGTCTTTCCATCTACATAGATCATATTGTAGGTCGTTCGTTCGTCATTCTTTTGGAATACTGCCAAATAAATGATGTCTTTACCAACGAAAGTTTTATCAGCTACTTTGGTCACTACCATCTTACCGTCTTTTTTGAAAACGATGATATTATCCAGGTCAGAACATTCGAAGGCAAACTCATCTTTCTTTAAACCGGTACCAATAAAACCTTCTTTATAGTTGACATAAAGTTTAGTATTCGCAATGGCTACGTGTGCTACTTGTATAGTTTCAAAAGGACGGATTTCTGTCTTTCGTTCTCTGCTTTTACCATATTTTTTTAGGAGATTTTCATAGTAAGCAATGGCATAGTCTGTAAGGTTTTCGATGTTGTGTTTTACTTCATCAATATCGTTCTCTATTCCTTTTATTAACTCGTCTGCTTTGAAAGCATCATACTTTGAGATACGCTTGATACGAATCTCAGTAAGTTTAATAATGTCTTCACGAGTCACTTCTCTTTTTAATTTCTTGATGTAAGGCTTCAATCCGTTGTCGATCGCTTCCAATACACCTTCCCATGTAGTCTGCTCTTCTATATCGCGGTAAATTCTTTTCTCAATGAATATTTTCTCAAGAGAAGAGTAATGCCAACCCTCTTCCAACTCACCCAAACGAATTTCTAACTCTCGCAACAACAAAGCCTTTGTATGATCTACTGAATATTTCAACAGATCGGTTGCACCTAAAAACCTTGGTTTATCATCAACGATCACACAGGCATTCGGAGAAATGGAAATCTCACAATCAGTAAATGCATACAAAGCATCAATAGCTTGGTCTGTAGAAACTCCGGGAGCTAATTGCACCATCAATTCTACATCCTTTGCAGTATTATCTACAACCGATTTTATTTTGATCTTGCCATTGTCATTGGCTTTCAAAATGCTATCTACCAATTGTGATGTCGTTACATTATAAGGAACACTTCTAATGGCGAGCGTCTTTTTGTCGATCTCTTCTATCTGTACCCGCACACGAACTTTTCCCCCACGCAATCCATCATTATAATTCGACACATCTATCATTCCGCCCGTACCAAAATCAGGAAACAATTCAAATTTCTTTCCTTTCAGATGTTTGATTGCAGCTTCTAGAAGTTCGCAGAAATTATGAGGAAGTATTTTAGTAGAAAGACCAACGGCAATCCCTTCCACCCCTTGTGCCAGCACCATCGGAAATTTCATCGGTAAAGTCACAGGTTCATTCTTTCTACCATCGTAACTTAGTTGCCACTCTGTAGTTTTTGCGTTGAAGGCTACATCCAACGCAAATTTGGAAAGTCTTGCTTCAATATATCTCGGCGCAGCAGCATTATCTCCGGTACGTACATCGCCCCAGTTACCTTGTGTATCTATTAACAGGTCTTTTTGCCCCATGTTGATCATCGCATCACCGATAGAAGCATCTCCGTGCGGATGATATTGCATGGTTTGTCCGATGATATTCGCCACTTTATTATAGCGCCCATCATCCATTTCTTTCATAGCGTGAAGGATGCGACGTTGTACCGGTTTCAATCCATCTTCTATCGAAGGAACCGCACGCTCCAGTATCACATAGCTCGCATAATCCAGAAACCAACTCTCGTACATTTTGTCCAAATGCACAGAAGTCGGCATTATTTGTTCATTGTTATCGTCCATAATTTTGATGAGGGCAAATGTAGGAGTTTTAGCTTACCTCCAAATTCGAGTACCTCACCCCGACCCTCTCCATGATTAGAGAGGGTGACTGTGCGAGTGTCCTTCGTGAGTTTGGAATTTGGAATTTGTTTTTTTGAATTTTTTCTTTTTACCTCAACCCCAGCCCCTCTCCACTTGTGGAGAGGGGTGACTGTGCGAGTGTCCAACACGAATTTGGAATTTGCCTTTTGTGATTTGTAATTTAATTCTTTCAGTTTTGGAATTTCCTATATTCGCCGCGCATGAAGATCGTCTTTTGGATTTTAGCCCTACTCATATCAGTTGCCGCAGGTTATTGGGTTTATCGTGCAGATAAAAAAAGAGCTGTTCCCTACCCTTGGCTCATGGCGATGCTACGGTCGTTAGTTGTATTCTTCACTTGTTTGCTGCTGCTCACACCTTTAATCAACATCACCAAAAACGAAACACAAAAACCTATCGTTCTTTTTCTTCAAGACAATTCGGAGTCTATTGCAGTCGCTTTAAAAGGTGATAGCAACAGCTACAAGAAAAATGCAGAAGAACTTATTGATAAATTAGAAAAGGATTATCGTGTTATTAAATGGGGTTTTGGTGAATCTATTCAAAGAGATACTTTATTTGACTACAATCAACAAGCCACAGACATTAGCCAAGCAGTTTCACAGGCGGTGGAATATTATGGACAACAGAATCTTGGCGCAGTAATACTCGCCACGGATGGGCGTTTTAATCAAGGAAACAATCCACAGTTTCAAGACTTAGCCTATCAGGGAAATTTGTACACTGTAGCCATTGGCGATAGCACTCCGCAAAAAGATATTCGCATCACTAATATTTACGCTAATAAAAGAGTTGCCCTAAAAGCGCAATTCGAGATAAGAGCAGATATAGTAGCCAACGGTTGTGAAGGATATAATAATAGTGTAAGGCTTCGTGAAGTAAATGGTGGCGCAAGTGGCAGTACACCATTAAATATTGCTACAGAAAGTTTTGACAAAGCGATTTCATTTTCTGTAAAAGCAGATCGTGTAGGCTTGCATCATTACATTATAGAAGCACCTGCTGCTGATGGAGAACAAAATACAGCCAACAACCGCAGAGATGTTTTTGTAGAAGTGGTGAGTGAAAAGAAAAATATTTTGATTCTTGCTGCTGCTCCACACCCTGACATCAATGCCATTCGCGAAGCACTGAGCGGCATGGAAAATTATAC
>CBFGYQ010000110.1:0-6696 GCA_965652995.1 uncultured bacterium | reverse complement strand
GCTTTTGATAAGATCATGGAGAAGTATGGTTTAGAGAAAATAAAAACGATTGGTGATGCTTATCTAGCCGTTTGTGGTTTGCCTGTAAATGATGAGCGACATGCGCAAAACACTGTGAAAGCAGCATTAGACATTTTAGAATTTGTACAAAAAAGGAAACAGGAAGTACCTTATGGATTGGATATTCGCATTGGTATCAATTCAGGTTCTTTGATTGCAGGCATTATCGGTGTTAAGAAATTTGCTTATGATATCTGGGGAGATACAGTCAACACAGCCGCACGTATGGAGCAAAACAGCCAACCGGGAAAAATCAATATTTCCGAAAATACATTTGGTTTGGTGAAAGAAGATTTTACATGCATTCATCGTGGCAAGTTGGTAGCGAAAGGCAAAGGTGAAATGGATATGTATTTTGTGGAGGAATTTAATAAGTAACAATTCTTTAAAGGAACATTTTACATGAAATATCTTGTTTCATTGCTATTCATTTTTATAGTAGTTATAGCCAGTTCCGGTTTTTCTCTCGCTCAATCCAAAGTAATTCTGAATAAAGATTCTCTGTATAAAGCACTAAACAAAGCCAATACCGATCAAGAAAAGGCAGCTATTAAATATCATATCGCAAAGGCTTTTTCTTATGAAAATAATTTTGACTCTTCCATTAAATATAACGCAAGCAGCTTAGCATATTATAAGCAAGTTGACAATGCTGAAATGATGTGCAGAATATGCTTTAATACAGCTAATGATTACATCCAATTAAAGCAGACAGCAAAAGGGATCGAGTATTTAAAAATGGCAGAAGACTATGCACAAAAAATTTCAGCAAACAGCTTTCTTAAAAAAATTTACTACTCTTTTGGATATGTTCATTACAACCTTGGCAATGTTGCTGAAGCATTACAATATTCAAATAAACTACTACAAATTGCAGAAGATGGCAATGATGAGAATACGATTGGGCAAGCGTATCAATGTATGGGGCTGACCTACGGAATAGGCGGCGAGCAAGCCAAATCATTACCTTATTTTCATAAAGCACTTTACTATTTTCATAAAGCAAACAAAAAGGAAGGAGCTATAAATGTAAAGCTCAATATAGGCGAATATTACCTTACCAACAGGAATTTGGATTCTGCATCAAATTATTTACAAACTGCTTTGAACGATGCCATTTTGATTGGCGATAAACGTAAAGAAGTAAACATATTAAAGTCTTTCATGCTGCTTTATCAATATAAGAAAGATACGGTGAACATGAATAAAACAATAGAAAGAGGAATAAAGCTGGCAGAAGAATTGGGTGATGAAAGTTTCCGCACTTCTTTTTCCATTTGGAAATATATTGCTCAGTTGCATACAATCATTCAAATGGATAGTACCAATACTCCTAAACTAGAGACAGGTCGTCAAAAAGAATTAGCTGAATTAACATCATTATTACAACGAGATCTCGAAATAAATAAACAAAGTTTTTTTAACCTAAGCGAGGTTGCAACCGCACATTATTTACTGGCTATATCTTATAGATTGTTAGGATATAATGAAAAAGCTTATGAAAATCTCACAGACTATATTTCTTACAAGGACAGTTTTACCAACTTAGAAAAAACCAAAAAATTTTCTGATATAGAGAAAAAGTTAGCGTTGCAATTGTCGAATGAAAAGATAAAGCGTGCAGACTTCATGAAGAATGTATCTTTCGTAGGGATTCTACTTTTATTCGTTATTACCGCCGCAGCCTTATATGCATATTTACAAAAGAAGAAGGATAATAAAATTATTGAAACGTCGAAGAAAAAAACAGACGAATTACTTCTAAATATTCTCCCCGGAGAAGTGGCTGAAGAGCTGAAACAAAAAGGAGAAAGCAAAGCACAACGTTATGATGAAGTGAGTGTGCTTTTTACCGACTTTGTAAACTTCACGAAGATATCGGAGCAGCTAGGTGTTGAAGAATTATTGAATGAACTCAATATCAACTTCACTGCATTTGATAAGATCATGGAGAAGTATGGTTTAGAGAAAATAAAAACGATTGGTGATGCTTATCTAGCCGTTTGTGGTTTGCCTGTAAATGATGAGCGACATGCGCAAAACACTGTGAAAGCAGCATTAGACATTTTAGAATTTGTACAAAAAAGGAAACAGGAAGTACCTTATGGATTGGATATTCGCATTGGTATCAATTCAGGTTCTTTGATTGCAGGCATTATCGGTGTTAAGAAATTTGCTTATGATATCTGGGGAGACACAGTCAACACAGCGGCTCGTATGGAGCAAAACAGCCAACCGGGAAAAATCAATATTTCCGAAAAAACATATGGGTTAGTGAAAGATGAATTCAGTTGCATTCATAGAGGTAAGTTATCTGCGAAAGGCAAAGGGGAAATGGATATGTATTTTGTGGAGAGAAGTGAAACACTAAAAACCTAATAATTCTTCTAAATTTTCTTTCTTAAGGATTGAGAATACTTTCTTCCCTGTTGGAGTGTATTCCGGTTGGGTGCATCCAAAAAGTTCGTCTATAAGATTTTGTTGTGCCTCTGGTTGTTGAAGTGCAGAGGTGTAAAGCGATAGTCTTTTGGCAAGTTGCAGAACCAGTTTTTCGCTATAGCTTGATCTTACTTGATGGGATTCGTTCTTTAAATCTTCCAATATCTTTTCTAATATTTCTTTTTCCTCACCATTCTGTAATGGTCCGGGTATTCCGTAAATTACAAAACTGTTATTTCCAAAAGGTTCTATATCAAAACCAATTTGTTGTAAATCGGGCAATATATCTTTCAATAACAAAGAATCTTGCGCACTCATCTCCAAGTTGACGGGAAATAATAGTTTCTGAGAAGACAGCATCTTTTGTTGCAAATTATTTTCTAAACGCTCATACCATATCCGTTCCTGAGCTCTTTGGATATACACAAGTATAAAACCGGATTTGATGGTAGTTAATAGGTACTTGTCATAGATCAGTATCTGTTTCGTAATTGTTGATTCATTTTTACTCTCATCATAAAGCGATTCCGGTTGTGTTGGCGATAGTTGAGGAGTTGATTTTTTTTGCGCAATATCATACAGCTGTTTCCATTGCTCACGGCTGTTCTTTTGTTCTATAAAATGCGCCTGATTTCGTTGAGTAAATGTATTGTAGAGGTATCCTTTTTCTGTTTCGTTTCGTTGCTTTTCTGTCTGAGGAATGTTTACTGACGGCAGATGTGTTATTTCAGGATTTAATGAAAAGTCTAAAGAAGGTGCTATATTATAACGAGCCAAAGCATGTTTTATTGATGCATTAAGATAGGTGTACATCAATCTGTCATCTTCAAACTTTACTTCCTGTTTTGTGGGGTGCACATTTACATCTACTCTAGCCGGGTCAGTATCTAAAAACAACACATAAAAAGGGAATGACTCTTTTTCTATCAGTCCTTCATAACCTGAAAGTACTGCGTGATGTAAATAGGAACTGCGAATAAATCGGTCATTCACAAAGAAGAACTGCATGCCTCTGGTACGTGTTGATGCTTCGGGTTTTCCAATAAAACCTTTAATGGTTAAGAGTTCAGTTTCTTCCTGTACAGGCACTAGATTTTTTTCATGATTGCTGCCAAGAAGTGATACTATTCTTGTTTTAAGATTGCCTATTTCTAAATTGTATTGTTCAACACTGTTATGCCATAGTCTAAAACCTACTTGCGGATTTGCCAGTGCTACTCTAGTAAATTCATCAATGATATGCTTAAACTCTGTAGTGTTCGATTTTAAGAATTGCCTACGAGCAGGTACATTATAGAAAAGGTTTTTTATAGCAATGCTCGTGCCTACAGGTGCAGCACAGGGTTCTTGAGATTTCACTTCTGTCCCTTCAATTACGAGTCGAGTTGCAACATCTGATGTAAGTTGTCGGGTCTTCATTTCAACCTGAGCTACAGCAGCTATGGAAGCTAATGCCTCTCCGCGAAAACCCATTGTGCGAATGGTAAAAAGATCATCAATACTTTTAATCTTAGAAGTGGCATGTCGCTCAAAACTCATGCGTGCATCTGTCACACTCATGCCACAGCCATTGTCTATCACTTGTATCAGTTCTTTACCGGCATCTTTTATGATGAGTTGAATTTCTGTAGCTCCTGCATCAATAGCATTTTCCAACAACTCTTTTACAGCAGAGGAAGGTCGTTGAATCACTTCTCCTGCAGCAATTTGGTTGGCTATATGATCTGATAATAATTGAATAACGTCCGGCACGATTGCTCCTATGCTTTTCGCAAAAATAGGATTAAGTAAATTTCAGCAATGATTTGTGGAATATTATTTAGGATTGTATTCGTAAGCAATGGTATAAGGCACATTTTTCAGTTTTGGAGAAATAATGCCTACAGGCATATCTTTTTCTTGAGGTGTGGGATCGCAAACGGCATAAGCATTGTTTTTATAATAAACAGGATTGCCTACGGGTTTTTCAAAATTCACAGCGACAGTAACATGCGTAGGGTACAACAGTACGATCATCGGACGATTATAAATCTCCTTCACTAGATAAAAGAAAAATGCAGCACGGTCATCGCAATCGCTATATTTACTGAACAACATCATTTCAGGTGAAAGTCGTTTTTCTTTTCCATAAGCTTCTTCATCAGTTTCGTAAAGAAAAGCGTTGCGCGTAAACTCCATTAAATAATCCACTCCCTTTTCCATACTCATTTTGCTTATCGCTTTTTTTAATTCAGGTATTAGTGAGTTATAAGTTTCTTTACTCATTGGGATATTGAAATATGACTCGAAATCTGTTATAGGGTAGTTTTTAAAAAGTATCGGTATGTCCGGACTCAACACTATTTTGAATTTATAATCTTTATTTCTGTAATTGAATTCTATATTCTTTTTTGTGGGGGTTTCAGGTGTAACGTCGGGCATTGCATCTATTTTGTAAGAGAAACTATTTTGTGCCTCATCTATTTTTATTTCTACAGGTAGCAAGAGTGCTTTAGTAAAATCAATTTCGCCAAAATCGTGGTAATTAAGACAAATGAATTGGCTGCCATCTTTTTCGAACGCAGGAATGTCGTAAATATTTTCTTCGGTTTTTACATAAAAAAGCAAATGATCTTCTATCACAGCTACACGTGCATCATAACCTGATTTGGATAAAAAAAACCATTTGTAAAGTGTGTAACGATTGTAGTTGGTTTCTTTGGGGCTTATATGCTGTGCTGCTTTACGAACTAATTGATAATAGATCCAATCGCTAAGAGAGTGTTTTCCTTTGTAGGTTAAAAGCGATTTTACAATCAACTGATAATTTTGCTTATCTACCTCTTGGTAAAAGCTACGAACTGCGTCAATGTCCAGCGATTTATCAAAATCAACAAACGTAAGGTTCTCAACTTCTAGTTTTATAGTATCCGCTAAAAAAACAAGATTAGACTTGTCGACAGCACCAACTTTACCCACATGAAATAAGGTGAGTAATAGGAACACTGAACAAGTCTTTAGTATTTTCATGCTTACTTAAAATTACCAAAACTTAACAATAAGATAATATTAATTTTTCGGAATTTGGATTGAGTTTCTATGTGAACTATGACTAATAACAACAAAGGTCAAACTGCTAAACAACCTTTTATTTTCCGTTACTTTTGTTTATGGCTTATTTATTTCGATTATTTTTTCTGTTACCATTATTACTTTTCGTTAAATCCAGCACTGCGCAAACTAGTTTAGGTACTTCTTCAGTTGACTATATCAAATCAAAATGGATAGAAGACCAATACAATAAACTAACACTCGAAGAACGAATTGGTCAATTGTTTATGGTGGCTGCTTATTCCGGTGGTCCAAATTATAATGAAACTGCTATCACCAAATTGGTGCAAAACGGTCAAGTAGGTGGATTGATCTTTATGCAAGGAGATGCTGTAAAGCAAGCAACTCAAACGAACAAATACCAAGAGATTGCGAATGTGCCGTTGCTGATAGCTATGGATGCAGAGTGGGGGTTAGGCATGCGCCTAACAGGTGTGAAAGACATGCCGCATCAAATGTTGCTGGGTGCTACACATGATTCGACTATTGTGTATAAAATGGGTACAGCGATTGCAGAACAATGCAAAAGATTGGGAGTTCATGTAGATTTCGCACCTGTGGTAGATGTCAACAATAATCCAAATAATCCGGTCATAAACGCACGCTCTTTTGGAGAGAATAAATACAATGTATCAAAGTTGGGGATTGCTTACATGCGTGGTTTGCAGGATAATGGTGTGATGGCTTGCGCAAAACATTTTCCAGGCCATGGCGATACAGATGCGGATTCTCATAAAGATCTTCCTGTGATCAAAAAATCACTCGCAGCGTTAGACACGTTAGAATTTTATCCTTTCAGACGACTAATTACTGAGGGTGTAAAAAGTATAATGGTTGCACATTTAGAAGTCCCTGCCTTGGAAAGTGGATCGCATATTCCTACATCTTTATCCAGAAATACAATAACTAATACGCTGAAATCTAAAATGGGTTTTGATGGGTTGGTATTTACAGATGCACTAGACATGAAAGGTGTTACAAAATATTTTCAACCGGGCGAAGTTGATTTAAAAGCTTTTCAAGCAGGTAATGATGTTCTCTTGTTCTCTCAAAACGTACCTGTAGCCATTGCTAAAATAAAGGCTGCTATTACTTCAGGTGAGATTG
>CBFGYQ010000109.1:0-6783 GCA_965652995.1 uncultured bacterium | reverse complement strand
CCATTTCTCTTAAACAATAGTACTGATAAAGTATGGGCAGTGCTGACGGGTTATGTAGATACATTTCCTGTTATCTCAGCAAATGCAAGAAATTTTTGGAGTCTTATTTTCCCTGAGTCTTTTGCAATATTTAGTGAAGATGATAGCTCGATTTGGTTTTATGGATTTACCTACAAACAAATAGGATATTTCTTATTCTTTCTTACATCGGGTCTTGCATTGATAATTTTTTCATTACCTATTCTTAAGAGAATTGCTGCAAAATCTAGTTCCATTTTTCCTGATAAAATATCTTTGATGCTCGCCGCTTCGATTGTATCTCTTTGCTTTTTTTATTTCAACACCCAAATTCATGAACGCTATAGTCACCCTACTTTCATTTTCATATTAGCGTATACTTTGCTCCAAAAAGATTTTATACCAATCCTGTTATTCTCTGTAGCTAATTTTTTAGGACATGAAAAACCACTGAAAGCATTCAAATTTGAAAACTATGAAACCTTCATTTTTGATGGACACGTTATCTCGGCATTCTTTTTAGCGACTCTATTGTATTTGTTCTTTGTACTTATCAAGCAAACTAAAATGCTCATGAATGTGAATGCAAATACGAATATATATAGTGATAAAAGCATAAACATAGTGTCTGTATAGACGTCATAAATGTAATTTCATGTACTATGCGCAATACAAAGTAATCCGTCAAATCAGATTATCTTCGCGCCATGAATGCAAACAAACGTGTGTACGACAACGTACTTCAAACCATTGGTAATACCCCGTTGATAAAACTGAACAAAGTAGTAGCAGATATTCCTTGCCCCGTTTATGCTAAAGTAGATTTCTTTAATCCCGGCAACTCCATCAAAGACCGCATGGCTATGAAGATGTTGGAAGTGGCAGAGCAAGAAGGAAAGATAAAACCCGGTGGAACTATCATTGAAGGTACGAGTGGCAATACAGGTATGGGATTAGCTTTGGCGGCTATCATCAAAGGCTATCGTTGCATTTTTGCTACAACCGATAAGCAATCAAAAGAAAAAGTAGATATACTAAAAGCTGTAGGTGCAGAAGTAATCGTATGCCCTACCAATGTAGAGCCGGAAGATCCACAATCTTATTATTCCGTATCTAAGAGGTTAGCAACAGAAATTCCAAATAGCTGGTATGTTAATCAATACGACAATCTTGCAAACCGTCAAGCACATTATGAAACAACAGCACCGGAAATATGGGATCAAACCGAAGGGAAAGTAACCCATGTAGTAGTGGCTGCAGGTACGGGAGGTACAATAACAGGAATCGGAATGTACATGAGAGAGAAAAATCCTGATGTGAAAATGTGGGCTATAGATTCTTACGGTTCGCTATTGAAAAAATGGTTCGATACCGGTGAGTTGGATATGGGTGAAGTATATCCTTATATATCTGAAGGTTTTGGTGAAGATTTTTTGCCGGAGAATTATATCAAAGATGTAATCGATCATTTCGAAAAAGTAACCGATAAAGATGGTGCTGTAATGACACGCCGCATAGCTAAAGAAGAAGGATTGTTTGTGGGTTATTCTGCCGGTTCTGTTATCGCCGGGTTGAAACAATTGAAAGATAAATTGAAACCTACCGACTTGGTAGTTGTTGTTTTTCACGATCATGGCAGCCGTTATGTAGGTAAGGTTTATAATGATGAGTGGATGCTTGATCGTGGATTTTTGGATGTAGAAACTGTAAAAGATTTAATAGGCGGTTTGGGAAGAAGAAGACTAGTGACTGTAGATGAAGATGCAAAAGTGAGTGATGCGTTGGATCTGATGAAGAAGTATGATATAGAGCAAATACCTGTGATGAAAACAGGAGAAATAACCGGAGCAGTGACGCAGGCAGGTTTGTTCAAAAAGTTGATCGAAAACACCGATGTAAAAGACAATAACATAGCCGATGTAAAAGAAACGGCTTTACCTCTTGTAGAAATGAGTACGACCGTTGAAAGATTAGCTCATTACATCAATAAAGACAATGGGGCTGTGCTGGTGAAAGATGAAAGTGGACAATATCATATTTTGACGAAGTATGATGTGCTGACGGCATTGAATAAATAATGAATTGTGTTTTGTATAGTTGCGCCGCG
Organism: uncultured bacterium; assembly: GCA_965652995.1. GTDB lineage: Bacteria > Bacteroidota > Bacteroidia > Chitinophagales > Chitinophagaceae > JAFIGV01. Next base: position 4,658 of record CBFGYQ010000109.1, on the reverse strand, counting down.
CGAAGCGCGGCGCAACTATTTTTACTATTTTAGAGAAAACGATGAACGAATTTAGGAAAGAAATAGTTTACAAAACAGCGCGCAGCGGCGGCAAAGGCGGACAAAATGTGAACAAGGTGGAAACGGCTGTTGAGGCTTCATGGAATGTAAAGCAGTCGCAATTTTTCAACGAGGAAGAGAAACAAACTATCTTACTGAAACTTGCTAACAGAATAAACAAAGATGGTTTTCTGATTGTAAAAAGTACAGAGACGCGCTCTCAATTGGAGAATAAAGAAATCGCAACAAAGAGATTGATCGCACTGGTAGAGCAAAGTCTAATAAAGCCCAAAGAGAGAAAACCCACAAAAATTTCCAAAGCTGTAAAAGAAAAGCGCCTGTTTACCAAGCGCCAAAATTCTTTATTGAAACAAAATCGGAGAAAACCGTTTTCTAAGGACGATTAATAAACGCCTACGTAACTTCCGGGTTTCACCATGATCCAGTTTTGTCCAAGATCTTCACTACGGAAAATACCTTTATTGGTAGCTAGGTAGATATAGCGTCTACGGGCTCCGTTCTTGTACACATTGTCTTTACCAACTATGCCATATACAGTAGTGCTTGTTTCCAGTCCATTGTTAGATGGTACAAATACTCCCGATTGTAAGCGATAAACACCCATAGAATCGGTACCTACCAAAAGTACTTCATCAAAAGGCGCATTGGTAGCATGCAAAGGACGATTTGGTAAGCCGGGATATTGTGTCCAACTCAAACCGGAACCTGGAGTATTGGAGTAATAAACACCGTTAACACCTGATTGATCGGTCAAAAGAAGCGTGTTGTCGAAGTGACTTAAGTAATAATTTCCTGTTTGAGGAGGTGTATTCAGTTGCGTTACAAAACTCCAATCATCTCCTGCATTGTCTTTTTTGTACACAGAATCGTTCGAGTTGGCATGTGCGTATAATTCATTATTCTTCAATTGAGAAAAAGAACTGATACCCGTAACTGTGATACCGACATCCCAATTCGGATCATCAAACCAGTTTTCACCTTCATCACCTGTGAAGAATACGCCATGCCCTGTTGGGCTTGCTACGTAAATTCGGTTTTGGTCTAATGCACTCCACATACCATTTTGCCAAGGTGAAGGAGATGGTGTCACATCAGTAAAAGAAACGTTGAAGTCTCTACCGTTATTTACACTATAATGTAGGTTCGATTTTATGAAGTAAATGCCGGAGTCTGAATAAACCAATGACCTCATAGGGTAGCCATCCACAGGGAAAATAGTGAGATAATTATCACCGTCGTTTGTGTTAAGCAATTCGCCCTGTTCACTCGCTATGTAAAGCCCGTAGGGTTTCTTGATTACGGTATCATTATCTATCCCATTTTCTTTTTTACAGCTTTGTAAAGTGACACAAAACAAAGCACTCACAGTTAATGTATGTAGTAAAATATTACTTTTCATGCGAAAATTTTCACCTGATTTTAAGGATTGCGTGTAGAAATTCAGCTTAAATATAATAGTTAAGACGGAAATTTTATTGTTTCTGTTGGTTTTTTAGTTTCTGATGGTTGTGTCGGGTAGGACAGCTACGGGTGGAGGGCTATCATAACGCTTTTTTATTTCATTAATATTTGATGTGTAATTAAGTAGTTGCAATAAACTATTCTCTTCTTCATTCATAAAATTGAGTGAGCCTTCGAAAGAAAAATGTTCTTTTTTATTGTCACCACCTTTCATTGTGATGTCCTTAAATACTTTTCTGGTTTCTTCGAGCATTTCTTTTTCCCCCTGACCTTTATCGGAATCTTGTAAGGCTATTCCATTCAAGAAACTTTGGATATCCATAAATAGACCGAATGGTTGACCGTAAACATTCTTTTGTACGATCTCCGATTTTTGTTGCGATTTGTAACTGCCGGTTAAAAATGCTTTAGTAGTTGAAGCACTATTTGCAATAACTATGTAATCTCCATCGATACCTACAAAAACAGAATCGTTGCCCACTAGCTTATATGTGGTTGCATCAATCGTTTCCAAACCATTCTGTTGTTTTACATAAGATAAAAGTTTAGCAAAGCGTTCTTTGTCTTTTAGTTTCATGGCAAAAGTGAATCCCATTTTATATTCAATAGGATTGTATTGTACAGGATTTCCCTCCGCGCTGTCAGATGCATTCATTGCATTTGATTTAGAAGCACGAAAATCATTCAAACTCATAACCATCTCTCCAGAAAATGATTGAAAAACATCATCTACCGTGAGATTGCTTTCTGCAAGTGCCAGACTCATAAAACCAAGTACCCCCATTTTTTCTAAGATAGCTTTCATGCCTTCGGGAGCTAAGTAGTAGCTTGTAATCAACCCCAAATTTTGTGTTGGCAAGCGATCCAGCATTTCTTTATCTACATTCTTATTTCCAAATTTTTTGTACACCTCATTCATTTCATCAGAAACATAATACTTCATATCGGCATCTAGTTTTCCTTTTTCAAAATCAAAGCCGGAAGCTAAAGCAGCTTCTTTCCACAAGCTGTTGTTTAACGCCAACCCACCTGCCATGCCTCCTGAAAAGCCATTCAATTTGTTCATAAGTACATCATAGTTTACCCAAAGAGTAATGTCGTTTCCATCACTTTGTAATTTGCTAAAACGTTTATCATCTGTTATGCTTTCTTTTTGAATAGCAAAGACATTGTGCATATCCGCAGAAAGGCGAACGGGGTCTATCTGAGGTTCTGTAAGATCTACTTGAGGTACTTGTACACTATCGATCATTGAATAATCTATCTCAGGCTGTTCATTAGCACCGGCAACAAATACTTTTCTTACGATCACCATTTCTTCATTCCAGGAAGCAAACAGGTCTTTTTCTAACAAAGACTCTTTACGTTTGTCTACTTCTTTTATTTGCGGATTTTTAAAGCTTTTCTGTAAGTAGGATTCCCATTTTTTAGCATCTGAAAGAGGGACAATAGCGGTTATATAATTGTAAGCACCCGTTGCCCCGTTGGGAGTAAAATAGAAATAGGTAGTGTTTAACGGATCAATTCCTGCATTTCCTAATCCCTCAGCAGCATCTTTACCTTCAGGCATTTTACTCTTCAATTCATCCATTAGTTTGCTGCCCATGATAGCATCCCAAGCCAGTTTTTTACTAAGTTCTTTTGTATTGATACCTACCACCACCATCGCTTCTTTGGGGATGTACTTAGTATGTTCAGGAACGTTATTGCAAGATGTAAATGTGATGATAATAAGAGCAACTGCTAAGGAGAGTCTGCTGTGCATTATGAAGATTTTTTTGAATGAAAATTTTTCAAAATTAGCGAATAAAAAATCTCCTACATTTTCTGTTGTAGGAGATTGTTCAAGACTAAAATTTTTCAATAATTAAAATGGAAGATCATCTGCACTTTCCGGTGAAGGATTGTAATAGGAATTTCCAGCTGTCATTGGTTGTGCTGCCGGTGCTTGTTGGAAATTAGCATTACCTCCATTGTTCATATTAGGAGCTGCATTCGCGGCTTCTACTCTCCATGCATCAAGATTGGTAATGTAGTTCACTTTACCATCTTTTTCCCAACGATTGCCTTTGATATTGAAGTTTACTTTTATCGCATCTCCTTCATTGAAACGATCTAATAATTCGCATTTGTTCTGCACTAATTGCATTTTAGCATAGTTGGTATACACATTGCCATTTATTTCTTCTGCTATTTCCATCACAAACTCACGCTTCTTAAAACTTTCTTTCACCTGAACGGTATCATACTTTACGGCTAACTTTCCTGTAATTTCGAAACTCATTTCTTAAAAAATTTAAACTTTTAAATAAAATATTATAGCTGTAAAGTTAGCTAAAAACAACATTCAGCATTTTAGAAGTAACGGTAAGGTTTTGTATCAATACCTAACCAACTGCGTAAATGTAATTCTTTCCTCTACGTGCTGGTACGTACACAAAAAATGCCCAATTTGTGGTATATATATAGATTGATGATGACTGTAAGTTTGTATCAATAAAATATTCATGTCATGAAGCGAATTAGTTTATTTTTAGCAATTACACTTTGCACATTATTGTCAGTTATTTCATCTTGTAAAAAGGATAATAATAACAAGACAACGACCTGTGGCGGCAGCTCCTGCAGTGCCGCATTACAAACCGGAGAAACAGCCGGAACAACACCATCAGGCATCATTGGTAAACACTCACTTACTTATGATGAGATACAAGTAGGCGGACCTTTTAAAGCTGGAGACAAAGTAGATATTGAGCTGACCTCTGACAACAAAATGATTGTGACTTTCAACGGCGATTGTATTACCTTATCCAACCCCGCACAAACAAGTCCTAAGGAAGTTAGTTTTAGAGATGATTGTAAACACAATGTTCGTTTCTCAGCATCTGAAAATACTTCGGGAAAAATAAATGAAGTGAATATTACGAGCCTGTCAAAAGTATTTTACGGACAGTTTAAATAGTGTTAGTAATCCCTAAAAGCTAAGAAAGAGGTTGTGACTGCAACCTCTTTCTTAGTAAATATTCTGAACTATTTACTGCGATACACTCACTTTTGTGCCGATACCCACCATAGTGAAAAGCTCATCTACATCTCTATTCTTTAATGCAATACAACCATCCGTCCAGCCGACGCCC
>CBFGYQ010000108.1:0-6792 GCA_965652995.1 uncultured bacterium | reverse complement strand
AAGTAAAAACTGTAGATTTTACTGGAAATGTCTTGGATTCTTTTGCAACGAAAGGCAAACCAACAGGTGTGGTGAGACTTAGCAGCGGAGATGATTTGTATGTTGTAGATGAGTTTAATGGATTAACAAAATACACAAATAACACAGCCCAAAATGAGATAAAGCCGCAAGGACCCACAAACTACGGTTGCTTTGATATGGATGTAATAAACAATTCATTATGGCTAGCACACGGTGGCTACGATAGAGAATTCAGATACATCTTTAACCAAGGGGGTGTATCAAAGTTTGAGAATGAACAATGGCAAAACTTTACTCCATCCAACAACCCTGTAATGGCAAACACAACCGATTATGTACGTGTGATCCGTGATCCTGATGAAGATGCCGTGTATTTTGGCTCTTTCAGCTATGGTTTGTTTCGGTATGCAAATGGTATAGTTGAAAACTTAACATCCTCTTCTCCACAATTTGAAAATGCAGATGGAGATCCCGGATCTTATCGTATTAGCGGTTTAGCTTATGACGCTGAAGGCAATCTTTGGATGACGCAATCTAGCGCACCACATGAACTTTTAGTAAAAACCAAAGATGGCCAGTACTACAATTTTTTAGGAGCCGGCAGTAGATTGAGAGCTGCATCAGTAATAGTAGATGACCACAACCAAAAATGGTACATTACGCCCGGGACAGGTGTTGCTATTTACAATGATAATGGAACAATTAGTGACTTAACGGATGATGCAGCAGGACGCATAGATGTATCAAAAAACCTTCCCAGCAACAACACTTATTCCATAGCAAAAGATAAAGATGGAGCTATATGGATAGGCACATCTGATGGAATAGGAATTGTAAACTGCCCCTCCGAAGCAATACAGGGGGATTGTAATGTGGAGAAACGAATCGTTCAATACGACAATTTTGCAGGCTTCTTATTTCAGGGTGAAACCGTATTAACCATTGCAGTAGATGGTGCCAACAGAAAATGGATAGGCACTACTAATGGTGTGTGGTTGATAAGCCCAAATGCTGACAAAATTATTAACCGTTTTACCGTTGACAACAGTCCATTACCATCTAATTCAATCCAAAAAATAGCTATAGATCCTGTTACGGGAGATGTTTATATCGGTACTGATCTAGGTTTGGTATCATACAGAAGTACTGCTACTGAAGGTACTGAAGCTGTGACCAATGTAGTTACTTATCCCAACCCAGTACCGAGTGCTTTTGACGGGACAATTGCCATAAAAGGATTGCCTGCCAATTCGGATGTACGCATTACCGATATTACCGGACAGCTCATTTACCGTACAAGAGCATTAGGAGGACAAGCTGTTTGGAGTGGAAAAGATTATACAGGAAGACGACCTCAATCAGGTGTTTATTTAATATTCGCATCTAATAATGATGGCTCACAAACCTACCAAGGTAAGATGGTATTTATGGAGTAAACTATGTTGCAAACTACAAAAGGCATAGTACTCCGGTCAATAAAATACGGCGAAACAAGCCTGATAGTCACGATCTTCACAGAGCTGTACGGCATACTGTCATATCATGCACAAGGTGTTCGAAAATCTAAAAAGAATAATGCAGGTTTGTTGCAACCTTCGCTGCTGTTGATTTTGGAAACAGATCATAAACCCAATAAAAATTTACAACATTTAAGATCATTTCATCCTGCTTTTATCTATCAGACAATTCAGGAAGATGTTATAAAAAACAGTATTGCTATTTTTTCTGCTGAATTGCTTTTAAGGCTTTTACCTGAACAGGCAGAGCATCCTGATCTTTTTGATTTTTGTTTTAATTATTTCCAATTATTAGACCGATCATCGACCAATGAAACAGCTAACTTCCCACTTTATTTCCTTATCAAAACCGGAGAATATTTAGGATATAAAATAACCGGAAAATACGCTGAAGAAACTCCTTATTTAGATATACACAACGGTAGTTTTTCTCAGATGGAATCTTATGATTTTGTGATAGAACCTAAAGAAGCAGAACTAATCAGTAAACTTATACACTCTTCAGAAGAAGATTTCTTTACCTTGAAATTATCATCATCTACACGCAATATTTTTACTGATTGGTATATCGCATTTCTAAGATTGCATTCGCAGCATTTAGGACAAATAAAATCTCTGGAAGTGCTGAGAGCTATTTTGCATTAGGCATTACAACCGAAATACCTGAGTACAGCAGCTCCTACAGTAAGCCACAAAATACCCTTGATAAGAAAAAATAAAAAACCGGCAACACCTAGTCGTTTAATCCAAACTTTAAAATTTTTCTTCTGTTTTGTTTCTTCCATGTCCGTGTGCAAAAGAGCTGCAAAATAACTGATAAAAACTTTTAACCGCTTATGGGCAAATAGATTTTATGCTTCGAAACAAACCTGAGCATATTTTACGTCTCCTTGCATGGGCGGCTCTAGTTTTCGAATGGTCACTTTTACAATGTGTGCTTCAGGAAATTTGCTTTTAATTGTTTGATGGATATGTTTTACAAATTCTTCTAGCAAGTCGCCTGAGGTTTGAAAAGCATCGTGAACTATCTCATTAATGATAGAATAATCTATAAAGGGGAAATTTTCTGTTTTATTAGTATCCACTTTCACATCTACATCTATCTCAAAATTGTTACCGGTTATTTTCTCTTCAGGGTATAAACCCACTTTTGCGTGCAAAGAAATGCCGTGTACAGAAATGGTAAGCACTTATATTGTTGTTTAATGATTTTTAATGTTTAAAAATAAGAATTGTCTACTATTTAGAATTCCATAATAGCATTAGTGCTATGCGCAGGAATTACCTGAATAGCCACACATAATTTCGGTTCGTAATTAAGACATTCCACTACGATCCCGATAGATTTATCTTGGTATAGATCTGTTTTAGCTTGATGGTTTTCAGATTCATAGCTCCGTACATATTTAAGTTCAGGCATTAGTCTTAATATATCTTTCATATCCATATCTGGATGCACACCTTCTTTAGTGCTAAAAGACGGAGACGTTGTTCTGATAAGTTTTACAGAGCGATTCTTCATATTGCTATCAGCATAGGATGTGACAACATTTACTTCAGATTTATACGGGCGTTGCTTCCCTAACCAGGTGTACACATATTTTCCCATAGCGGCATCTGAGCGAGAAGGCTTTCCTAGGGTTTTTAAAACCTCTTCTTGATTCATTCCTAAAATTATTTTGCCAATTCTTTCACCAGGGATAATCAAATAATTATTTTCAACATAACCTTTGTTTGGTGCTGTAGGAATTTCATCAGAATCTGAACTTTTAACAATCGTATCTGAATGTGATTTTATAATAGTATCAGTAATGGAAGCACCTTTATTAGATTTATTGGAATTAGAATTGGGCTTGCAAGAAGCAACAAACCAAGAAAAAACTACAATACATATTATCGACGATCTCATGAACAATTTTATAAAAAGAATATACCAAGTTTGCAAAAAGTTCAGTTTTCTTAAATATTTGAAACGCCTTCTTCTAAGCTATAACAATACATGACTATCTTGCGTCGGTTTTCATGAAAAAAATTGTCTGTACAGTAATTCTTTTATTGGTTACAGAGTGGGTTTTCGCTCAAAATGAGAAAGAGACTTTACTCAACTATTCAGGCAATGAGCTGATTGTTGACAGTATTATCGTTTTAGGAAATAAGCTTACAAAGACTTCAATTATCCTTAGGGAAATGAGTGTGAGGGTCGGTGAAACGATTAATGCAGACTCGCTTGACAAAATTGTTACTATAAATTGGCAACGCATTTATAACACCACATTATTTACAGACGTGAAAGTAGATGTAGATACGGTCAGTGAGGGGCATATTAAATTCCTCGTTGCAGTAAAAGAACGCTGGTATATTGTACCGGAGGCAACGCTGGAGTTTGCTGATCGTTATTTTAATGTATGGTGGACACAACAAAACCGTGATCTGAACAGAGCAATTTTGGGACTTACTCTTACCCATAAAAACTTCCGAGGCAATAGAGAGCAGTTAAGTATTGGTGGAAAACTGGGCTATAGCAAAGAAATCTCTATTGCTTATTTCAAGCCATTTATAGATAAAAAACAACGTCAGGGCGTAGGTTTTGATGCAGGATATTCTCAAAACAATAAAATATTTTACGCTACCGACAGTAATAAATTAAAAGAACTGATAGTGATCGATAAACGATTGCTAAAGCAATATTGGTTTTCTGCCATCTATTCTTACAGACCTGCATTTAGCACCACACACATCGGGAGAATCACTTACAAACACAATCAAATAGATGATACCGTTTTAAAACTAAACCCTAACTACTATAGCAATCACGGCCACTATCTTAACTATATTGAATTGAATTATCGCCTTGAGATCAATAGAGTTGATAACTGGAATTACCCGTTGGTTGGTACAAAAATCGTCGGAAATATTTTTACCAATATAGGTTTTAGAGGAATGGATTTTTTCGCCTACGGAACATTGGAAGCCGCTAAATACAATCATCTTGTAAACAAATGGTACAGCTCATTTATCTTTCGAGGCAAGTTGTCAATGCCCACGAATCAACCGTATTATTTTAGCAAACAAATATTAGGCACAAAATATGAATATGTGAGAGGTTATGAAGATTATGTGATAGACGGTTATCATTTTGCATTGTTGCGAGGCAATCTCAAATATGAGTTGGCAAATTTTTCCATCAAAAACATTCGCTTCAAATATCTTCCAGTAATACCGATAAGAATCTATCCAAAGATTTTTGCTGATGCCGGTTATGTTTGGAATCCGGCTCCCGGCAATGGTTTTCTTAGTAATAGAATGTTGTATTCAGCAGGTGTCGGTTTAGATATTTTCACAGCTTATGATTTCAAAATTCGATTTGAGTATGCAATAAACCATTTGGGACAAAAGGTATTATCTTTACACTTCAACGCTGAGTAGCACCCACTTCTGTCATGCTGGTAGCCATTTACAACCGTAGTTTCAAAGAAGAAAATATTCCATTTTTACAAAGCATTCTTCAGAAGTTGCATCAACATCATATTCGTATGGTGTTTTTCAAAGAATTCTATGAGAAGATCGCTCCACATGTTCCGTTTCTAGAAACTCCCGCTTTTTTCACTTCCAGTAAAGACCTGCCACGTGATGTGGAAATGCTTTTTAGTTTAGGCGGTGATGGCACTTTGCTGGATACAGTTACATATGTAGGTGCTTCCAATATTCCTATTATCGGTATCAATTTAGGAAGGTTAGGATTTTTAGCTGCTGTTTCAGAAGAAGAAGTAGAAGATGCTGTAATGTCTCTAACTCGTGGCTCATACACCATTGAAAAACGCAGCCTTATTCATTTGGACAGTAGTATTCCGTTATTTAATGGATCGCCATTTGCACTCAATGAATTTACACTACATCGTAAAGATTCGTCTTCGATGATAAAAATTCATACCTATCTTAATGGAGAATTTCTCAACACTTATTGGGCTGATGGGTTGATAGTAGCAACTCCAACAGGCTCTACAGGCTATTCGTTAAGTTGCAATGGTCCGGTTGTTTTTCCACAAACCTCAAGTTTTGTAATAACTGCCGTTGCACCGCACAATCTGAACATTCGCAGTATTGTAGTACCTGATGATAATGTCATTTCTTTTGAAGTTGAAGGAAGGGCAGAACAATTTCTCTGCACGTTAGATTCTAGAACAGAAGCGATCACCACTAATGTGCAACTGGCAGTGAAGCGTGAAGATTTTACTATTTCGTTGGTGCGTCCTGATGAACATAATTTCTTAAACACCATCAGGCAAAAACTATATTGGGGAATTGATAAAAGAAATTGATCAATCTAAAACCCAAACCCCAAGCCCATCTCCACAAACTCCGCCTGAAACTGATGAGACTTTAGCAACACTGCGTAGGCTAGCTCTTTCACTAATCCTTCTTCTTGTTGGATGATGTAAATATTTGTTCCCAATTTGAAGTAATAAGGATCAAGTTTTAGCATGGCTTGCTTCAGATAATAACCGACTTGCATCATGATGCCAAACCTCCCTACCAAAAATTCATTCCCTAAAAACGCGCTGCTTTTCCAGGAATTTGCTTTTTCATTACCGGGATTTATTTCATTATTGACCTGAAAACTATAGATATGGTTATGATAGGAAATATCAACTCCACCAAAAATTTTATTCTTGCCGGCATAGCGTTTACTGGCATACAAAGAGCCTATGTAAATTGGATAAAGTGGGCCATCATTCGTGCCGTATTCTATCGCAGAAATACCTACACGAGCTTGCAATAACAATCTGTTTTTTAAAGATTTTAAGTCGCGATGAATTTTCTTTGGTTCATTAGAAACAGGAAAATATCGAAACCCCACAACCGCACTAGCTGTATTGATCCCAAGATTCGGCAATCGTAACGACGCATTGCTGATATGATAAAAGGCAAAGCCAGCCTGCACATCCCAATGCTTATTGATTTTATACCGAATTGTTGTATTGAATAACGTAAAATTGTTCACATGACTACCCACTGCATTATTAATGGTGTCCCAACTAGGTGCAGTTTCATATCGTTTGGTGGCGTAAGAAAAACCAAATCCCATTCTACAAGTCCATTCCAGTTTTTTTCCTCTAATGAGCGGCAATTCTACATTTGGATAAACCCCTATTGCTTTTCCGTAAATAGAATCAATTCCATAATTAATAAAACTCAAGCCTACATCTGCTACGGTGATGGCGTTATACAACGATGCTCTAAACCCACCAACAGA